>DATMXY010000025.1:0-2240 GCA_035561275.1 Anaerovoracaceae bacterium
ATTATACACTATGTAATGCACCCGGGCAAGGATAGAAAACTTGACTTCCATCATATTTTCAGCAGTCTTAATTGTCCGCAGGCCGCGTCGATGTCGCTGCCCAGTTCCCGTCTGACGGTGACCTGGATCCCGCGCTTTTCCAGAAGACCGCGGAACCGTTCCACCCCGGCTTTATCCGTACCGGCGTAGCCCGTTTCCGCGACCTGGTTCATCGGGATCAGGTTTACATGGCAGTTGACGCCCCGAAGCCTTTTCGCAAGTTCTTCCGCATTGCCGTCGCTGTCGTTGACTCCGTTTATCAGCGCGTATTCGAAGGTGACCCTTCTGCCCGTCGCCGCGATGTGTTTTTTGCATGCGTCCAGCAGTTCATCCATGGAATAGTTCCGGGCGATGGGCATCAGCCTGTTCCGGATAACGTCGTTGGGAGCATGCAGGGAAACCGCCAGATTAACCTGCGGAAAATCCTTCGCAAGCTCCGCTATTTTGGGGATCAGACCGCAGGTCGAAACGGTGATGTTCCGCATTCCGATATTCAGCCCGTCCTTTTCATGAATATTCCTGATAAATGCGGAGAGATTCTCATAATTGTCCAGGGGTTCTCCGGTACCCATGACGACGACATTGCCGATTTTTTCTCCCGTATCCTTTTCTATGGAGAGGATCTGATCCGTCATTTCGCCGGCGGTAAGGTTCCTCTTAAGCCCGCCGGCAGCCGAGGCACAGAAACCGCAGCCCATCCGGCAGCCGGCCTGGGAGGATATACAAGCCGTATTTCCGAACACGTATTTCATGAACACGCTCTCAATGGAATTGCCGTCTTTCAGGCCGAATAAGTATTTTCTGGTTCCGTCTTTCCGGGAGATCTGGACCTTCAGGATCTTAAGCTTTCCGATCTCCGCGTTTTCGGAAAGCTTCCGCCTCAGTTCCAGGGACAGATCCGTCATCGCATCGAAGCTTTCCGCTCCTTTATAAATCCATCCGAAGACCTGTTTTGCGCGGTACTTCTTTTCCCCCAGCCTTTCGAGGTATTGCTCCGTCTCTTTTAACGTTAAATTCATCAGATCTGTTCTCATCGATATTCCTCTTACCTCCGCGGCGCGGCCCTTTGTTAACCTCCCAGGGTCGTATCCTGGGTCTGGTACCAGTCCAGCGCCCTGTGGAACTGCTCCGGCAGAAAATCCGGCCACAGTTCATCCAGCACGTAAATATCCGCGTAGACCGACTGGATCGGCAGAAAGCCGCTGAGCCTCCTCCTTCCGCCCCACCGGATGATCAGGTCCATTCTGGAGATATCCTTTGACGCCGGCCCTCCGTTATGATTCAGGTCCCAGTCCCATCCGTAGTTCACCAAAAAGTTGACCTTGATCCGCCCGTCTCCGAATTTCACCCTTGTTGTATAAGGGATCAGCTCTTTCGGAAAGCAGGGGGAATCTGTATTGCCCAATACCAGAAGTTCCGCGTTGCGGCCGACAAGTTCCATGACAGCATCGACACACGCCTGCTGGAAAGCCTCCTTCTGCGCCGCCGGCCTCTTTGTATTATCCACGGTAAACCCGTATAATGTAAGTTCTTTTACTCCGAAATCCGAACAGAGTTCGTATAATTGAAACCCGGGGCTGATTCCGTAATGATAGCCGTCCTTTTTATCCATACCCCGCTCTACTGCCCATCTTCGGTTTCCATCGGGAATCACACCGATATGACTTGGAATTCGCTTATAATCGCTCATCCGTGCATGCCTCCTGAATCATCTGGTCCCAGTTCCCCTTGCCCTATTTTGCCCTTTCATACTGCTTCGGCCATTCCTGATCGGCTTCGAGTTCTTTGGCCGCTTGCAAAGCCCAATACGGGTTTCTGAGCAATTCTCTTCCCAGAAAAACCAGATCCGCTTTGTTTTGGTTTAAAATATCGTCAATTTCCTTTGGGTCTGTAAGCAATCCGCCTGCGGTAACAGGCAGGCCGGTCATTTCCCTTATTGTTTCCGCGTGGGGGATCTGGTAACCGTTAAAAACGCGCGGCTTTACCGGGACCAGTCCTCCGGTGCTTACATTCACGGAATCGATGATCAGACCTGTGCCGCTCACGGCCCGGGTCGCGTAATGGACCAGGTGCCACCTTGTCGCCATGCCGTCGTCAGAAGCACAGTACATGCACATAGGCGGCATTGCGATCCTGTTCTTCAGTGTCAAATCTTTGATCCGGAATTCAGCGAACAATTTCTGCATGAATTTGGGCCCCCC
>DATMXY010000026.1:0-2807 GCA_035561275.1 Anaerovoracaceae bacterium
GAAGGGGCAGGCGTTTATTATAGAATAAAGGTGGGTTGGCGGTTATGGAAGAAGTTTCAAATGAAGGACGGGAACGGGCATTTAGACGGCTGAAGCAAAAGCTGCGGAACCTGGATGAAAGTACGGGAATGATCCGGGATATCATTCAGGAATACATTTCTTTGCTCGACGAAGTATTTCTTAAGATCAAATCGGTACAGGGCATTGCCAATAAGACCAATCTCCTGGCAATCAACGCGTCAATTGAGACGATCCATGCGTCAGACCTTTTAGCCAGCTTTGAAGAGATCGTTACGAGAAATCTGTTCATACAAGCGAAAATCATCGCCCGGATACTGGAGCATGATCCTGACTTTTCCCTGCAGGACGGAGCAAAGTTTGCGAAGGAGTGCGGACTGGAGGAATTCTTCATCACAGACGACCAGGGCGTCGTTCGGTTTACGAATGTGCCCTCATGGAAAAACACGACGGTAAATTCCCAGGAGATGCGGAGGATACTGAAAGACCCGGAACTGGAGATCGTGCTGCCCGCGTCGGGCAGCGGTCTGGACAGCGAGCAGTATAAAGTGATAGGGATTTCCAGAACGGATCAGGTTGGCATCATACAAATCGGCGCACACTTTACGAGGCCGAAGGGGCAGTTGGCTATCGACGGCTTCGGCGTGGTAGCCCAGGAAGCCAAAAGGCTGGCTGGCGTCTCCAGAGAGATTTCAACGAGGATCACAGCTTTGACAAATGAACTGGGAGAGCGGATCAAAGTTCTCGGGAAATCCTTTGGAGCGGTACAGGCCGGCATAGCAAAGAACGTTGACTTTGCAGACAAACTGAATGCAAGGACTGCCGGAGGAGTCCTTGCAGAGATCCGGGAGAATTTAACGCAGGAAACGAAGGTAAATGTGGCGGAATTTGAAACCAATTTGACGGATACCAGAAAATATTTCAAGGATATCCTGTCTCCTTTGACGGAGCTGATCAATATCGCAAGGCAAACCAATCTGCTCGGCGTCCGGGCAGCCATCGAAGCGGCGCATTCCACCAATGACAAAACGGATTTCGATAACCTGCTGAATCGTCATATGACGACGGAAGCGAAGCTGGTTGCCATTCTCATTGAACGATGGCCCGATGTCAAATGTGAGGATATGGCGGTCTTCACGGAATATGTCGGACTGGACGAGATCTGGATCCCAAATGGAGACGCGGTGGTGGAGCTTACCAACGTTCCGGGAGGAAAGGGCTTCCGGTATGTCAACGAAGGTCAGACCGCGCCGTATATGCGCCTTCTCTCAAATCCCGGCCTTGTTGTGACGGCGCCTCCGGAGCCGAGGGCTCTGGACGGAAAGATATTCAAATACGTCGGAGTCGAAAGAAGGGAAAAGCCCGGATTCGTGCAGATCGGCAAAATGTCAAAGCTGTACGGGCAAAGTACCGCGGAAGGCTTTGCCGTCGTTGCGGAACAGATCAAAAATCTTGCGGACCAGTCAAGGGAGACTGCTACAGAGATCGAAGCTGCGGTGGAAGGCATGGATCTTAAAGCGCAGAAGGCCCTCGACCACATAAAAAGCGTTCAGAAAAGCCGTCTGGAAGCTGGATTTGAACTCGAAAAAATAAAAGAATCAGCATAACAAAACTTTTAGCTCCTTGCAAAATAACGTCGTTTTATTTGGATATTTGCTTGACTTCGCATAAATACTGCCATATCCTATTTAAAGTACATCCAAGCAAGGAGGGTAAAGGTGGTTCTCATATTCGCTAAAATCTTCAGCGTATTCAGCATTTCTCTGTTCGGATATGCCGCCAATAAATTGAAACGGCTTCCGGGTGAGTCCACGAAATATCTCTCCCAGCTTCTTCTTTATATCGCCAGTCCGTGTCTGGTTATTTATTCCATGAGTCAGGAGGAATTGAACGACGATACGGTTGCATCCGTGCTGCAGACCGCCGGTTTGATGGTGCTGGCCCTTACGGTTTCCACAGTGATCGCTTATTTGGCCGTTAAAATTATGAAAGCGCCTGCTGAAGACCGCGGCGTTTATGAGGCCCTGCTTGTTCTGACAAACAGCGGGTTTATGGGATACCCGCTTTCTCTGGCTGTCTTCGGAGAAAAGGGACTGTTTCTGATGATCATCGCCAATACATGCTTTACATTTTTTGCTTATACCATTGGCGTTGTCATACTGATTTCCGGCAGAGACGAAAAACTTACCTTGAAAACTATTATAAAATCAATCATTTCAATTCCCAGCATCACCACCGTCATCGGCCTGGCGATCTTTGCGTTCGGGATTCAGCTCCCGTCTCTTTTGGAAGACTTCCTTGATACCGTGGGAGCGATCACGATTCCTCTTTCCATGATCATCATCGGAATCCAGCTTGCAGAAAGCAAGGTTGGTGAAATTCTGAAAAACAGGCATATCTTTGAGACCGTCATACTCAGGCTGGCCGTTTTTCCGCTGCTTTTATTCGGATTATTTATATGGCTGCCCGTCAGTCCTTTTGTGCTCAGTATCGTCGTTTTCGCCATGGCCATGCCGTCGGCGGCAATTACGCCTATGCTTGCCGAGGTTTACGGGGCCAACGCGAAGCTGGCGGCGCAGGCGGTGTTCCTTACGACAATGTTTTCTCTTATTACCATCCCGATTTCCGCGATCCTGCTTACCCTTTATCTCGGAGTGTAAACAGAACTGAAACAGCTCTGAGTATGTAATCATAAGCATCGCCACCTTTCAATTCTCCAGCCCGATACCCCGATGCCGGGTGGTGACTGACCGGCAGACGGCACCCCTTTTACTGGATATACCATATAT
>DATMXY010000027.1:0-5695 GCA_035561275.1 Anaerovoracaceae bacterium
GGTCAAAAAAGATTTTATATCGATTTCTTTTATAATCGATCAAACCGGCCTTTCTCATTTTATTCAGTTCTTTGGACAGGACGCTCCTGTTCACGCATAAATACTGTGCAAACTGTTCCTGGTTCATTCCGATATCGAAAACGTCCTTGCCGGTCCGCTCTCGCATCAGGCTGAGATGGGTCAGGATCCGTTCCTGCAGCGTCCTCTTTGACAGGACGTCAATCTTGTACATAAGCCGAATCAGTTCATTGCCCAGAATTTCACTGCTGTTTAACATGATGGCCTTTTTCGTTTCAGGATTGACGGAATCGCTCTCAAAAATTTTTTTATAAGAAAGAAAGATTACAGTGCTGTCTGTCTGGCTTGTCAAAGTTGTCGGACTCGTCAGAAGGGTGGTGTTTACCGCGTCCAGGGAAAGCGCTTCCCCATGATGATAGATCCTGAATATTTGCGCATTCCCGTCATAATGGTACTTCGTGCTGATGACGGCGCCTTTATTCAGGACGCCTATTTTACTGACAGGTTCACCTTGATTGACGATAATCTGATTTTTGGAATACTCCTTTACCGCAACTGAGGCAGCGCTGCAGACTTCGCCGATATCGCTCTCGCTGAGGTCCAGAAATAATTTAGAGCTTTTCAGGCTGTTGATCAAGTCTTTTTCCATCATGGTTTCGGATCACCCCCATTCAATCGACTTGCTCGGTTCTTCAAGCTTTGATGAGCACAGCGCTGCCATGCATATCGCTCAAAGGGACGACAAACAGGTCGTTCTCGCCGCAAAACTGCCGGACAGCCATTCCGGCCCCCTGGTACTGCAGGCTGTTGTAATCGTGGATCAGGATATACCCGCCCTTGTTCATCCTGGGCCAGAAATATTTCAAGCCCTCATAAACGGGCTGATACAAATCGGCGTCTATGCTGACAAACGCGAAGTTCTTCTCGATTCCCAGGGCGGTATCGGGAAAATATCCCTTCCGGAAAACCGCCCGTTCCGGAAAGGGGAGCCTGCTCCTGACCAGGTCAACGCTGGTATCCCGGAAATCCCCCGCCGCAGCAAAGGAAAGACCGCCCTTGATCTCCGCCGCGATATCCTTCGCGTTAAAGCCTTCAAAGGTATCGAACAGATACAGGCCGCGGTCCGGAAACAGCTCGTTGATCAGGGCGGCGAATTCGCCCTTGTATACGCCAAGCTCGGCGACGGCCCCGGGCACGTCCCGGCTGTTGATTTCCTCCGCGATGAGCCTGGCGGCGGAAAACCTCGCGTCCACGTATTCCTTCAGGGAGCGTATGGAAAGGATGCGCTCTCCGGTGATTCCGCTTTCCAGCAGCCAGTCTCTGATCAGCCGGTCTTGCTCTGCGTTCAGCACGGCAATGACAATCAGGTCCGGGCCATAGTCCGGTATTTTTTCCGGATCAATGACCGTAAGGCCGCCGATGCGCTTGCCCTGCAGCTCCTCCCGCCGGTCGGCAAAGCCGATGATATTCAGATCCCTCTTCAGCCAGGTCTGGGCGATGATCCCGCACTGGCCTGCACCGTATATGATGACTTTCTTCTGGTACATTTCCTGAATCCCTTTTTCAAAATCCGCTTACAGCTGTACAGTTTTTCAAGTTTGGGACACAAATACGGGAAAAAACCGTAATTTTATGCCTCTTTTTGGCAAAGATCATGTTTTGGGCTTAAATACCGTCCCTTACTTGAAAAATTGTACAAAAAGTTCTGTGGTTTTATTTTCAGACAGCTCCGCCGTGCGCGGCCTGCCGGGGTGCGGCAGGCCGGTAATAAATTGTCCCGGGGCCCGGAATGTTGATTCCGGACTCCGGGACATCCTTGTAATAATTTTACAGCTTCCCGCAAGAGATGTCAATCTGCCTTTGCTTCCAGCGCCCTCAGGATCTTCTCCGGCGTGACCGGAAGGGAGTCGAGTTCAATGCCAAGCGCGTTGCTGATGGCATTGGCGATGGCGGGAGGCTGGGTATTCGTCACCATCTCGCCGCAGCCCTTAGCTCCGAAAGGCCCGTAAGGGTCGTAGTTTTCATAGAACTTCGTCTCGCTGTGTTTCGGCATATCCATGAAGGTCGGGATAATATAGTCTGTGAAATTGGACGCATAGGTCTCGATGCTGTTCGGGAAATACGGCGTAAGGTCTTCGAAAAGGCCCATGCCGATGCCCTGGATGTTTCCGCCGTCGACTTGTCCTTCCGCCATGAGCGGATTGATCACCGTGCCGATGTCATAGCAGTTGTACAGATTGACAACCGCCACTTCGCCGGTTTCATCGTCAACTTCCACGTCCACCACTGTGGAGCCCCAGGCCATAGAACGGCTCGGGCTGAAGGCGCCCGTTTCGGGATCCCTCGGGGGCGACGGAGGCGGAACGAAGCCGCCGGCGCCGATGATGGGTACTCCGCCGTAAGTGGACGCGCCGCCGATATCCTTCAGGGCGACCGCCGCACTCTTGTCTGCTTTCTTAAATACCGTTCCGCTTTCATAATCCACTTCGTCCGCGCCGCAGCCCAGCATGCCCGCGCCAAATACCTTCACTTTTTCGATCAGGTCATTCGCCGCTGAAATTGCCGCCAGGCCCATGATATAGGTGGTACGGCTTCCGGCCGTGTCGATGCTGAAAGCGCATGTGTCCGTATTGGAGTTGTCTATGGCAAAAATTTCTTCGCTGACGCCCAACGCTTCCGCCGCCATCTGAATGGCTACGGTTTTGAAGCCCTGACCCATTTCACAGGATGCGTTCGTCATGTCGATGGTGCCGTCCGCTTTGATTCGAAGAGATACGTGGTCGGCGTCTCCGCCGCCGTTGAATCCGGTCGGATAAAAAACCGTAGCTACGCCTCTGCCTTTTTTAATCATTTCTACTCACCATCCTTACTTTGAACTCATGCTGGAATACTCTTCGGAAAGCTCTGCGCCGGCCATTTCAGCAACCGCCTGCAGCGTCTCGATCCCCGATACGGCCACGAGCTTGTTGCCTACATGGGCGATGTCGCCTTCCTTAAAGGCATTCTTTAATCTGACTTCAAACGGGCTCAAGCCAACAGTGCGCGCCAGCTTATCCATCTGGACCTGCTCCGCGAACTGCCCGACATTGACGCCGAAGCCTCTCATGGAACCGCTGGGCATTTTGTTGGTGTATACCATTGTGGAATCGACGGACAGATTTTCGATTTTATGGGCGCCCGCGATGAGGTTGGCATTTTTCTCCACCGCGTAAAGGCCCAGTTCCGTATAGGCGCCGCAGTCGTGCAGTACCTCGATCTGTCTTGCGGTAATGGTTCCGTCCTTTTTGATCCCGTCCTTAAACTTGAATATCCATGGGCTCCGGACGGTGCTGAACATCATTTCCTCTTCCCTCGTAAGCTGGAACTTGACCGGCCTGCCCGTCCTCTGGGTCAGCAGTCCGGCAATGTGATCCGTGTGGATGCTGTTTAAGGCTCCGAAACCGCCGCCTATGGTTCCGCCCACGAATTTCAGTTTGTTAAGAGGAAGCTGGAACACGTTGGCCAGATCTCCCATGGCGAAATAGAGTCCCTGCGCTTTGGAATGGATGACCAGTTTTCCTCTTTCATCAAAATAGGAAACGGTACAGGTAGTCTCCAGGGGCGCATGCTCCTGGGCCGGAGTGGTATAGGTGCCTTCCACGATGAAATCCGCCTCGGCAAAGCCTTCTTCGATGTTTCCCTTCCGGATCTTCCTGACCGGGCTGGTGCCCTCGTCGAACATGAATATGTTCCCATCCGGCCTGACCTGGGGCGCGTCCGGCTTACAGGCTTCTACCGGGTCGATGACGTAAGGAAGCTCTTCCAGGTCGATCTTGATTTTGCTGATGGCTTCCAGGGCGATTTCCTTGGTGGCGGCCGCAACCGCCGCGATATTTTGCCCCTTATACCTTGTAATTTCTTCCGCCAGAACGTGATGATCGGGGACCATGGCAAAGAGATTATGGGCAAGGTCTTCCCTTGTGATCACCGCATAGACGCCTTCCATCTTCTTGGCTTCCGAGGTATCGATGCTCTTGATCCTCGCTCTGTGGTACGGACACCGCAGTGTCTTGGCGATGAGCATTCCCGGCATTGTGATATCGCCTACATATTTGGTATTCCCGGTAACATGGCCGACCGCGTCATATCTTGGGATTCTTTTTCCTACGGTTTTATGCATTGATCTCACATCCTTTCGGAAGTTCGCCAAATTCTCCCCTGGCGACCGCCTGAACGGCTTCAACATATTTTTTGTAACCGCCGCACCGGCAGAGGTTACCGCTTAAAGCATCCTTGATTTCGTCTTCGGTGGGATCGCTGTTTTCCATCAGGAAAGCAGTCGCCGCCATGACCATCCCCGGCGTGCAGTATCCGCACTGGGGCGCGCCGTGTTCGATAAACGCTTTCTGAAGGGGATGGAGTTCGCCCATCTGAACCAGTCCGTCGGCCGTTACCACTTTCTTTCCTTCGATGGTGAGGCCAAGCACCAGGCAGGATTTCACAGCCTTGCCGTCAAGCAGTACGGTACATGCGCCGCAGTCGCCGTGATTGCACCCGCACTTGGGGCTGGTAAGCCCCATTCCGTCCCTCAGAACCTCCAGTAAAGTCTGCTGAGGCTTTGCCAGCACTTCTACGGGATCTCCGTTTAAGTAAAAATGTAATATCTGTGACATCGTCTTTTCCCCCTCCCTGCTACATTCCGAGCGCTGCTTCGATGGCCCTGCGGACCAGAACCGGCGCCACTTTGTTCCGATACCAGGCCGTCGACCTGATGTCGTCGATGGGGCTGATCTCACCCAGTACAGCTTCGCTGGCGGCTTTCACCGCATCGGCTGTGGGGGCTTTGCCCGCAAGAGCCTGTTCCACCGCCTTGCAGCGGACTACGACAGGCGCGACGGAGCCGATGGCGACTCTGACTGTTTTGACGGTGTTCCCGTCCGCTTCAACATAAGCGGCGGCATTGACGACGGACAGGGTTTCGGCCTTCCTTCTGCCAATCTTCCGGAAAACAGCCGTGCCTGGTTGTTTCGGGATGACGATTTCAGCCAATACTTCGGAAACATCCGCAGCCGTCTTGCCCGGGCCGGTGAAGAATTCCGCGGCAGCGACGGTTTTTTCACCGCCGGGTCCTTTCAGTACGAATTTCGCATCCAGCGCGATCAATACCGGCACGCTGTCTGCGGCGGGAGAAGCGTTCATGATATTGCCGCCCAGCGTCGCGCTGTTTCTGACGGTAATACCGGCGATTTCCTTAATTACCTCTAAAAGAACAGGAACGCTTTTTTTCACGATTTCATTGTTTTCGATATCCGTGAAGGTACAAAGAGCGCCGATCCTGACCTCCTTGTCGTTTTCTGTGACGGAGTCCAGTCCCAGTTTTCCCAGGTATACCACGTTCAGGCCCTTCTCGCCCGCCTTGGGGACTTGCTCCCGCTCCAGGGATATTTTGGGCACCAGATCCGTTCCGCCAGCCAAAAATTTTATTTCACTTTTGCTGCTATCGTTTTTCGCTAGGATTGCAAACAGCTCCTCAAACGATGCGGGTGAATTGTAATCATAATTTTTCATGGCTTTCAACCTCACTCAATTTAATTGAAACTAAAACTTCTTCAAATCGACTTCTTCAATTTAAATGGTAGTGCCGACCAGTTTTATAACGCATAAGTAGAAAATTTTCGACTGTAGAAAATTTTCTTAC
>DATMXY010000028.1:0-7115 GCA_035561275.1 Anaerovoracaceae bacterium
ATATTCTTTTTACAAATTTTCGCAAGCCGTCTTTAAACCGGACCGGCTCATATTTCCGGAGTTTCTCAGATTTTCTGCAGATGTTTTGTCAGTTTGACATTTTCGCTGTAATCGACGGCGCAATCTATGACGGCCGGGACATTTTGAAGGAAGGCGTCCGCCAATACGGATGGCAGTTCGTTTGCCTCCTTGATCCGGTAACCCTTGCAATTCATGGCTTCTGCGAGCCTTACAAAATCGGGATTCGTAAAATCGGTAAAATGGCTTTCTCCATACTGGTCCATCTGCCTCCACTTGATCAGGCCGTAACCCGAATCGTTAAAGATGAGAACGACAAAGCCAAGACCGAGCCGGACGGCGGTTTCAAGCTCCTGAGAATTCATGAGAAAACCGCCGTCTCCCGTTATGGTCAGGATCCGTTTGCCCGGATTCAGCAGCTTTGCGGCAACGGCGCCGGGAACTCCGATGCCCATGGATGCAAATCCGTTGGAAATGATACAGGTGTTCGGCTTATAACAGTCGTATAAGCGGGCGATCCACATTTTATGGGCGCCCACGTCCGAGATCAGGATATCGTCCTTATCCATGATTCCCCGGACCTCGCCAAGAATCTTCTGAGGCTTCATCGGAAAGGAAGCGTCATTTTCATATTGTTTCTGCTCCTCCAGAAATTTTGCTTTGACTTTTAACGCGTATTCCGGCTCCGTATTTCGGGTCGTACGCCGCAGGATGCTGTTCAGCGATTCCGTCATATCGCCCACCACTTCCACGGTGCACTGGTAGCATTTGTTTGTATGCGCGGGGAGTCTGCCGATGTGAACGATCCTTTTCCTGCATTGCTGGTTCCAGGATGCGGGGGAGAATTCAACCAGGTCGTAGCCTATGGCGATCACCAGATCCGCGCTTTCCAGAATTTTGTTGGCGTAATCCTTTTGAGGAATTCCAATGGTCATCATCGCATAGGGGCTATCCATCGGAATAACGCCTTTTGCCATCATGGTATTGACAACCGGAATCTTTAAACCCTCAGAAAAATTGGTCAAGGCCTCCGACGCTCCCGCGCGGACGACGCCGCTGCCGGCCAGAACGACAGGGTTTTGGGCGCGGAAGATTTCGGCTGCCGCCAATTCCACACTGAGCATATTCGCGTATTCTTTAAAATTGGCGCTGGACTTGGCCAGGGGCGATTCTTCCGCAGGCACTTCCATTTTTGATATATTGACGGGCAAGTCAATATGGGTTGCTCCGGGACGCTCGCTTTCCGCGTATTTAAAGGCCAGGCGGACGATTTCACCGACAGTGTCGGGGCGGACGACCAGCTTGGTACGTTTCGTGATGGGCTCGTAGATCCTGCCCAAGTCAAGCTGTTGGTGGGCTGTGATATGCATTTTATCCGTACCCACCTGACCGGTGATGGCGACCAGCGGAACACCGTCGCTGTGGGCGTCTGCGACGCCCGTGACCAGATTGGTCGCGCCGGGTCCCAGCGTGGCCAGGCATACGCCGGCCCTTCCGGTCAGCCTTCCGTACATGTCCGCCATGAACGCCGCGCCCTGCTCGTGGCGCGTCGTGATAAACCGGATGGACGAGTTTTTCAGCGCATCCATCAACGCCAGATTTTCTTCGCCTGGAATTCCGAAGAGATATTCAACCCCTTCCGCTTCCAGGCATTTCACCATCAGCTCCGCAGTGGTCGTCTTCCTGTTCTTCACACATTTTTCTGCAACCATTGTTTTATCTCCTTTACAATAAAAAAATCCAATAAAACATGCCGTGAGGCAGTCTTACTGGATTTTATTCACGATGACAAAACATTGTTCATGAATCGCCTATATTTGAATAAAGCAGTCTTTTTCATAAGAACTCTATTTTTTCCCTTTGATTTCCAAATATCTTTTTTGGGCATCCTTATACGCTGTAACGACAGCTTTTTGCGAGGTTCCAAAATATCTGGACAAAATTTCCTTCTCCAGCTTTTCATCATAAGCGGCGAAATTCTTTCCTAAAAAAATGCTGCCGATAAACCGTCTCGTAATATCCAACGCGGAGGTACACTCTAAATCCACGATCTCATCAGAAGAAGTATCTATGACAAAGCCGATAAAAAAAATCTTGTAATTACTTGTTATTGCATTATCGATCCCCGTTTTACCGTGGCCGACAACGAAAACCGTATTTTTGTCATACATTTTTTTACCTTTAAGGAACTGCGTTACCTTTACGCTGTCAGATTACCATAAAGAAATTCAATTGTCCAGTTGAAATCTCAGGAGATAATGCCTAAACGAAGCTTCCATGCAAGGATCTTCAGCACGGATTCGTCGATGCGCGCTTCCGTAATGTCCCCGTTTTCAATGGCTGCCAAAACGGAGGGGATCTGTAGGTCAAAGTCCGACGCCAGGATCAGGTCGTTGCCGGCCTTGATGGCCAGTACTGCCGACGTTTCGTCTCCGATATATTCCTTGATCGCGTCCATCTTTAAATCATCGGTCATGACGATCCCGTCAAAGCCCAGATCGGTCCGCAGAATGTCATGGACCGCAGGGGAAAGGGAGGCCGGGAGGTTTTCATCCATGCATTTTACGATATTATGGGAGACCAGCACGCTTCCGGCCCCTGCCGCAATGCCAGCCTGGAACGGGATAAAATCCGAGTTTACAAAAGTATCATAGCTCCTTTCATCGATAGCGATCCCCTTGTGGGTGTCGGCGTTATTCCCGTAACCTGGAAAGTGCTTCAGGGCGCATCCGACCCCGTCGGCATTCATGGTTTCGACAACGGTCCTGACGTATTCGGCGGTTGTGCCGGCGTCTTTTCCGAAGGTCCGTTCGTATATATAGTCGGAAGGGTCGACGGAAACATCGCAGACCGGCGCCAGGTTGATGTTGAAGCCAAGGCTTTTCAGCAATGCATCCTTTTCTTTCGTATCATCTATTATCAACTGATATCCGCCTTCCGCGTAAAGCGACTGGGGCGAATGGAAGGGTACTGCCCGGAATTCCGGGTATTTGCTCACGCGTACGATATCGCCGCCTTCTTCGTCGACGCCGATCAGCAGCCTGATTTTCGAAGCGTCCTGATAGCTACTGATCTTGGATTTTAAAGATTCTTTGGTATTCCCTTCAATATCGACGGCAAAAAGGATATACCCGCCGGGAGAATACTTTTCAATATCGGCGATGGCGGTATCCTTTCTGCAGCGGACAAAGAACATTTGTCCCACTTTTTCATCCAAAGTCATTTTTTCCAGGATGCCCTGCGCCAGCTGCTCATAGGTAGGCGGCGGCGGAATTTCTTCCCCGTCTCCCATGTTTTCATCGGGGATTTCCTCCGGAGGGCTTTTGTCGGGAATATCCCCGTCCAGGACGAGGACGCCGCCGATTACTGCCAGTATCAGTATTATGATGAAAACGATCCAAAAGAGAGGGCGCCTGAATTGCCCCATAATTACTCCTCCTTAAAGCTGGCGATGAGCTTTATCAATTTATCAGCTTGTACCTTTGTCAATTTGTTATCACCTATGAAAGCAGAAATAAACTGCGGGAGCGAGTCGCTGAAGGCCCTGTTTACGATCTGATCGCTTTCATGGAGCCGGACCTGCTCCTGTTTGATGATTGAGGTTATAACGGCATCTTCATTCCTGAGAACGCCTCGGTCGCAAAGTTTTTTCAGAACGGTGCAGGTGGCGGACTTTTTCCAGCCCAGCCGTTCTTCGCACAGCCTGACAAGCTCGCCCGAGCCCAAGGGTTCGTTCTCCCAAACGATCTCGGAAAACCGGTATTCGCTTTCGCACAACTTTAACTGTTCCATATCGCACCTCTTATTAATAATATAAACAGTTTTTTATATCCTAGTCTATGTTGGTTGCGGCTGTTCTAAAACCGATCTATCGAAATCGGCCGTTTTCTGCTTTCAGGCTATCATTACGGACATGACGTGTCAAGGCTTACCCTAGCCGAGCCAAGGGTTTTCAGACATAGTTCAGTTGGACCAGGGACTTGCAGGTTTACTCCGGCTGAACCAGGGCTTATATTGAATGAAATCATGTTTTGTGCAATAATAAAAAGAAAATACGGTAGGGATTTGGATGTCCAGTATAAAGAAAATAGAGAAAGCCAGAGAGCTGATCAATAAAAATCATAAAATTTTTAAATGTCCGGTGTGCGGCGGGTCCATGTACCTCAAACGTGAGAACAGCCTGGCCTGCGGGTCCGGACATAGTTTTGACCTGTCGAAAAAAGGATATCTGAACCTGTTGACCTCCGGCAGGGCGCCGGTATATTCGAAAGATTTGTTCGAATCGAGGCGCAAGGTCTGTGAAGCCGGCTTCTACGATCCGCTGATTGAAGCGCTGACAGAAATTATCGCCAAATACAGCGGTTCCTCCCCAAAAACCGGGATCGCGGTCCTGGATGCCGGCTGCGGCGAAGGGTCCCATTTGACCGGTATATCCCAAAGGATGAATGAGTTACATCCCGGAAGAGCGGAACAAAATACAGTCGCAGGAAAGAATGTTTTTACGGGAATCGATATCTCGAAGGACAGTATACAGATCGCGGCCCGGGGCGAACCGGACATCATCTGGTGCGTGTCGGATCTGTCCAGCCTGCCTTTCCGGGACGGCAGCTTTGACGTTGTGCTGAATATTCTTTCGCCTGCAAATTACGGGGAATTCAAAAGGATATTGAGCCGGCGGGGAATGCTGGTCAAGGTGGTTCCCGGAGAACGGTATCTTGCGGAAATAAGGGAAGCCGTCGGCGGCGGGGAAAAAGCAGGCGGATCTAAAACGGAAAGTTATTCCAATGAAAGGGTCGTCCAATACTTTGAAGAGAGGATGGAGGTAGTGGATATCCTGGATATCGGCTATCAATTCCATGTGGAAGAGCAGCTGCTGCCGCATTTGATCAGGATGACCCCGCTGACCTGGGGAAAGGATGCGGACGGTCTGTTGTCCAGCAGGGGAATGTCGGAAATAACCGTGGATTTGACGGTGCTCACAGGCCAGAATAAATAAGAAGCCCGCCAGGTTTGAAGGCGGGCTCATCTTCATACGGTAATCGACTTCATTCAGAAATCGGCTTCGTCGGTAATCGGCTTCATGCGGTAATCGAGTGGCTTTCGCTGATCAGGTCGTCGATTTCCGCTTCGTCAAGGGTTTCCTTTTCCAGTAAAGCCGAGGCGATGCGGTCCAGCTTGCTCCTGTTCAACGTGAGGAAATCCAGCGTTTCTTTATACAGTTCGTTGGCCATGCCGGAGGCTTCCTCGATCATATTGAACTGGTTTGTCAACTGCGTCAGATCGATCATCCCCTGGTTTCCCATCCCGTAGATGGCGATATACTGCTTGAGGATCTCCGTCGCCTGTTTGATATCCTGGGAAGCGCCCGTGGTAATGTCCTCGTCGCTGTTCAGCAGGATCTGTTCCGCCGCCCGGCCCGCATACATGACCTTTACCAGGTTCTTCAGATATTTTTTACTTCTCAGCGGGACGTCTTCCGGCGCCCGGAAGGTAACTCCGCCGGCGCCCGACGTGCTCTGAATGATGGTGACGGCCGGTACGCCGTCATTGGTCAGCAGCTTGGTGGCCAGCGTATGGCCTGATTCATGGTATGCCACAAGCCTTGCGTACTCGTCGTTCTGTTCCCGCTTCTTCTTATGGCCGTTCATAATGATCTTGAAAAACGCATCCTCGATATCCACGTTGGTGATCCATTCCTGGTCCGCCGTCGCGGCGATGAGGGCCGCTTCATTCAGCAGGTTTTCCAGCTCTGCACCGGAGAATCCGTTGGTCTTTTTTGCAAGGGCGTCGATTTTCACTTCATCTGCCAGCTTTTTGCCTGCGCTGTGCAGCTTCAGGATCTGGTATCTTGCCTGTTTGTCCGGAAGGTTTACCGCTATTTTCAGGTCAAATCTGCCGGGTCTGGTCAAGGCCGGGTCCAGGATGTCCAGCCTGTTTGTGGCGCAAATCGTGAGGATGCCTTCCGTAGCGGCGAAGCCGTCAAGCTCGGTCAGCAGGGCGTTTATGGTCTGATCCCGCTCGCTGTTGTTGCTTTCGCCCCGGTTGCCTCCGATTGCGTCAAGCTCGTCAATGAATACGATGCAGGGGGAAGCTTTTCTCGCCTTCGAAAACAGATCGCGGATCCTCGACGCGCCGACGCCCACATATTTTTCCACAAAGTCGCTGCCGGAAGCGGAAAAAAACGGAACTTCCGCTTCGCCGGAAATTGCTTTTGCGATCAATGTCTTGCCCGTACCGGGAGGGCCGTAAAGGATCAGGCCTTTCGTCGGCCTTGCTCCCAATCTCTTATACTTTGCGGGGGACTTCAGGGAATCCACCAGACGAAACAGGTCGGGTTTCAGCTCGTCGATACCCTGGACTTCATTAAAGGTTATTTTTTTCTCAGGGACAGGCGACGCGTTTTTCCCTTTATCTTTTGCGTTTACACTGATCCGGTCAGGTTCATAGGCTTTCTTTTTCATGAAAAAGAACCACCCGACCAGCATAAGCAGGGAAATAATCAGCGAAACGAGGATAAAGGAAGTGAAAACACCGGTTGGCTTCTGCTCCTTAGCTTCCATCTTCTGGCTGATGCCCTTTTCCACCACACCTGTCAATTCCATGGCACGGAGGTATTTATCGGAAATTTTTATCGTGCAATACGTGTTGTCTGTCGTTCTTAACAGCAGGTCATTGTCCGTCGTCATCGCCACAGACGCGATCTGCATCCCGAAATTCATATCATAGAATTGTTTCTCCGTGATTTCTTTTATATCGATATATTGAGTCAGTTCGGACAGATCGATCCTGCTGAACCCCAGATCATTATATGAGACGGCGGCAGCGGTGCTGCCCACAACCACCTCCGCATTCCTTTTCTCCTGTTCAACCTTTCCGACCGGATATGATGCGCTGTTAAAATTGGTTCCTTCCAAAGCGTATACTACGGCGCTGTCTGACGCTAAAACGGGAACAGTCTGTGCAGCGGCCAATATAATGAACACTAGAACACAGACAAATATATTTCTGCAGAGTTTTGTCCTGACTTGCATATTCTTTGCGCGACCTCCTTTCATCTGAAATAACGAAGTGTTACTATAGAGAACTCGATATTGTTC
>DATMXY010000029.1:0-19477 GCA_035561275.1 Anaerovoracaceae bacterium
TCATAAAGGTGTTATATTTATTCAGGAAATGAAACATCAGCAGCCTGATATCGGACCTTCTCCCCCGCAGCGGAGGCACGGTCAGCGGAATGACGCTGAGCCGGTAATAGAGGTCTTCCCGGAACGTGCCTTCCTTGATCATGGCTTCCAGGTCCTTATTGGTCGCCGCAATGACCCTCACGTCCACGATGATGACCTTGTTGCCCCCGACCCTTTCAAACCGCATGTTCTGAAGCACATGAAGCAGTTTCACCTGCAGGTGCAGCGGCATGTCTCCGATCTCGTCAAGGAAGATCGTCCCTCCGTTGGCCAGTTCAAATTTTCCCAGCTTTCCCTTGTCGCTGGCGCCCGTGAAAGCACCCTTTTCATAGCCGAACAGCTCGCTTTCCAGCAGGTTTTCCGGGATCGCGCCGCAATTTACCGTGATGAACGGGCCTTTTGCCCGCGCGCTTGCATAGTGGATCGCCTTGGCGAACATTTCCTTGCCGGTTCCGCTTTCTCCGGTGATCAATACGGTGGAATTGCCCCTGGAGGTGAGAAGAGCCTGGGTTTTGGCCTTTCTGACCGCCTCGCTTTCCCCGATGATATCTTCAAAGGTATATTTCAGCGCCCTTGTATTGATGTTGTAAACCAGCTTCCGGACTTCCTCGATGTCGCGGAAGGAGATCACCGCGCCGGCCACCGTTTTTTCAGTGAAGTACGGCTTTGCGGTAACGATGAAGTGGAAGCTTCCCCTTTCATTGCTGTATACCTCTTCGTTTTCCGTATAGCCGCCGCCCGACCGCAGCACCTCCAGCGCCGGCGTGCCGCGCATAAATTTGCTGATATGGCTCCCGACAATATCGTTTTTTGTCGTTTTAAAGAGTTCTGCCGCCATGACGTTGCAATGCCTGACATAGCCCCGGCTGTCGATGGCGAAGATCCCTTCATGGGCGGTTTCCAGCACCGTGGACATTTCGCTCATGCTGAGTTCCACGTTGTTCAGCGCCCTTTTCTGGATCGCCTTGGCGCCGAGCAAATCCGCCATCTTTTCAACAAAGGCGACCATGTTTTTATTTTTATCCAGAAGGATCGACCGTTGGTTCTCGTTCAGGGCGACCAGGCCGATAATGCCGATGATCTGCTCGTCCGCCTTGATGGGCGTGCAAATCTCCGCCAGCTCAAAGCTACCGAATTCATCGACGTCGATGCCGTAGGTCTTGTCATTCTGGGCGTCCGAAATATATTCCGTGGTACCGGTCCTGAGGACTCTGGCGTAAAGATAATTGCCGTCGATCTCTCCGGCCTCTTCCTTTTCCCCGATCCTCTTTGTATAAACCGACGTCCCCCCGACGATGGTGAGCTGATTGTCCACGATTTCAACCTCAACCCCGACGGCCAGAGCGATGGCTTCCGCCACCTGCTGCACGCTGGGAGCGATTTCTTTCAGCAAAGACATATACCCTCCTTTGGCAAGGCACAGCACGCCTGGAGCAGTGAAATTTAAGCGCTAACTTCGTTCTCGTCCTATGACCTTAGTATGGCAATTATATCAAAAAAACTTCCTGTAAGAAACAAAATTGAGACAAAATCTTATTTTTAATACAATCGCTGCCCATCGCCGCCTGATTACGGAAGATTGATTTCCGATCCTGCTTTATCCTCCGCAGCCGCGGCATCCTTCTTTGCAACGGCTGAACCAAGCTTGATGGAGCTTTTGTCCAGCTCCAGGATGATGTTGTTGATCTCGCTGACCTTTTCCTGGGTAGCGCCGTTATCCACCGCAAGGTTTGTGTTGTATAAAATGGACTCAAAGTCTTCATGGACCTTCGCCAGCCGGTTTTTCAGCTCCGTAAGCTGCTCCTGTGTCGCGACCTTGTTTCGCGTATCCTCCATGCTAAGCAGCAGATCCGAATCCAGATCGTATTCCGAAACATCCTCCACGACGGTACAGTCATATCCCAAAGCCTGCTTGACCGTATACGCAAAAGCTTTCTTTGACTCTTCCTCCCCGTGAACCAGAAAGATCTTCTTCGGCGGCTTCACGAATGCGGAAAGCCAATCCAGCAGATCGTCCCTGTCCGCGTGGCCGGAAAACCCTTCGAGGTTATAGATTTCCGCATTGACCTGTATTTTTTCTCCGAAAATGGAGACTTCTTTATCCCCGTTTACAATGGATCTGCCCAGGGTCCCTACCGCCTGATACCCGACAAAGACTACGCTGCATTTCGGATCCCAGAGGTGGTGCTTCAGGTGGTGCTTGATCCTCCCCGCGTCGCACATGCCGCTGGCTGAAATGATGATCTTCGGCGCCTGGTTGAAATTAAGCTGACGGGATTCATCGGAGGATCTTGTGAAGATCAGGTTCTTAAAATCGAGCGGATTATCGCCTTTTACTATATATTCCCGGGTCTCGTCGTCAAAAACCTGCGCGTTTCTCCGGAATATCTCGGTGGCGCTGGTAGCCAGGGGGCTGTCCACATAAACCTTGATCTTGTCCAGCTCCTGCTTCAGATCCTCATGCTGTTCGTAGAACAGATTCAGATGATAGATCAGTTCCTGGGTCCTGCCCACGGCAAAGGACGGGATCACCACGGTGCCGCCGCGTCGGGTGGTTTTCAGGATGATATCAAAGAATCTGGCCAGACTGTCAAGGCTCGATTCATGAACGCGGTCGCCGTATGTGGTTTCCATGATCAGAAAATCCGTTTCGTCCACGGTTTCCGGATCCCTCAGGATCGGTTTGTTTTTCACGCCCAGATCGCCTGAGAAAACCAGCTTGGAGACGCGTTCCCCCTCTGTGATCCAGAGTTCAACGACGGAGGATCCCAGAATGTGTCCGGCGTCTTTGAATCGGAGCCTGACGTCCGGATTGATCTCATACAGCTGGCCGTACAGTACCGGTTCCAGGTACTGGGCCGCATCCGCCGCATCCTCAAAGGTATATAGGGGTTCTATGAACGGCCTTCCGGAACGTTCCGCCTTCCTGTTGGCCCATTCGGCCTCCTTTTCATGGATATAGCCGCTGTCCTTCAGCATGATTTCCACAAGATCAGCCGTCGCGTCCGTGCAGTAGATCTTTCCTTTATACCCGCGCTTTGTCAGCAGCGGGATCCTGCCGCTGTGGTCGATATGGGCATGGCTTAAAATTACAAAATCGATCTCCTGCGGATCAAATCCAAACTCTTTTTCGTTCAACGCCTCCAGCGTCTTGTTCCCCTGGAACTGCCCGCAGTCCAGCAGGATCTTATACTTGTCCGTGGTAACGAGATGGCAGCTTCCGGTAACGGACATAGCAGCCCCTAAAAATTTAACGTTCATTGCAATCCCCCTTGTATATTCAGTGTAAGTTAGGTACAAATCCGGATATCGCGGCTACAGTCTATTATACAACACCTTCTCGAGAATGAAAACGAAAAGCCGCAGAAACTGTGAAAGGTTTCTGCGGCGTCATTTCCTCAGCCGATCAAAGCACCTTGCTCAGGAAGCTTTGTGTCCGCTCGTTCTGCGGATTGCCGAAAATCTCCTCCGGCGTTCCCTGCTCCACGATGAGGCCTTCGTCCATAAACAGGACCCGATCTGCCACTTCCCTGGCAAACCCCATCTCGTGGGTGACGACGACCATGGTCATGCCCTGATGGGTCAAGTCCTTCATTACCTGAAGCACTTCTCCGACCATTTCAGGATCCAGTGCGGACGTCGGCTCGTCAAAGAGCATGATCTCCGGCTTCATCGCCAGGGCTCTGGCAATGGCAGCCCTTTGTTTCTGCCCGCCGGACAGGGACGCGGGGTATACGTGCGCCTTATCCTGCAGCCCGACCATCTTCGGCAGTTCCATAGCTTGTCTCTCCGCTTCCGCCTTTGCGGTTTTGCTGACCCGGATGGGGCTGATGGTTATGTTTTCCAGGGTGGTCATATGAGGGAACAGGTTGAAATTCTGGAACACCATCCCCATTTTCTGACGTATCTTGTTGATATCCACATCCTTTTTATTGATCTGCTCCCCGTCGATATAAACTTCACCGGAGGTAGGGGCTTCCAGCAGGTTGATGCATCTCAGGAACGTGCTAAAATAAGGAATGTTTCTTCCGTGCTTTCATGCACAAAAGAAACATCCCCTTACATGTGAAAAATAAATGGTTTCTTTACTCCATTTCGTAATTGCCTTCCATGGCAAACACTGTCTCCTCGCAGATGTTGGTCGCGTAATCCGCGATCCGCTCCAGATGGGCTGCGATGAAAAGAAACATTGCGCTCTGGTTTGCTTTGGCGGCGTCCTGATTGATGATCTCCATCAACTCGTCATAGATGTTCCGGAACAGTTCATCCACCTCTTCGTCGGCCTTCCATACCTTCCTGGCCAGCCTCAGATCCTTGTGGACAAAGGAATCGATGGCGTTCTTCACCATTCTCGTCGCCATCTCCGCCATCCTCGGAATGTCGATGAGCTCTTTCATATATGCTTCATTTTCAAATCTGAGCGTGTATTTGGCGATGTCCTCGCAATGGTCCCCGATCCTTTCAAGGTCCCTGACCATCTGCATCACGGAGATCATATACCTCAGATCGCCTGCCAGCGGCTGCTGAGTCGCCAGGAATTTCAGGCATTTGTCCTTGATCACATCCTCCAGGTCGTCGATCTCCTCGTCGTTGGCGATCAAAGTTCTGGCAAGCTCCGAATCCCGCTCCA
This sequence comes from Anaerovoracaceae bacterium, assembly GCA_035561275.1. Taxonomy (GTDB): domain Bacteria; phylum Bacillota; class Clostridia; order Peptostreptococcales; family Anaerovoracaceae; genus Anoxybacterium. Next base: position 4,670 of record DATMXY010000029.1, read on the forward strand.
CCAGGGATTTGATTGCGTTCCTTATGGTCTCCTCCACAAGGCTCGTCAGGTTAAGTAAATCATTTGTTATGATGGACATATCGTGGTCCATCTGCGGTCTTGCCGACATCATCCAAACCTCCCCGTAATATAATCTTCCGTCTTTTTATCATGCGGATTTGAGAAAATCACTTCCGTCCTGTCCGTTTCTATCACTTTTCCGCTCAGGAAAAAGGAAGTATAGTCGGACACCCTGCCTGCCTGCTGCATATTATGCGTAACGATAACGATGGTATATTTAACTGCCAGTTCCTCCAGCAGCCCTTCGATCTTTGATGTCGCCACCGGGTCGAGGGCGGAAGTCGGCTCGTCCATCAGGATGACCTGAGGCTCGACGGCAAGGCATCTTGCGATGCAGAGCCGTTGCTGCTGTCCGCCGGAAAGCCCTAAAGCCGGTTTATGGAGCCGGTCCTTCACTTCCTCCCATAAGGCCACCTCTTTCAGCGTCCGCTCAACGATGTGGTCCAGGCGGCTTTTATCCTTCTCGCCGTGTATTTTCGGTCCGTAAACGATGTTTTCGTAAACGGTTTTCGGGAACGGGTTCGGTTTCTGGAACACCATTCCCACCTGTTTGCGAAGTTCGATAATGTCAAAGCTGTTTCCGTATATGTCATGGCCGTCGAATTTTACTGTGCCGTCGATGGCGACGCCCGGGATCAGGTCGTTCATCCTGTTCAGCGTTCTGATAAAGGTGGATTTGCCGCAGCCGGACGGTCCGATGAGCGCTGTGATCCTGTTTCCGTATATGGTCATGCTTATGTCCTGCAGGGCCTGGAAGCTGCCATAATATAAGTTGAGTTTATCGATTTCGAATTTAATACTATTTTGTTCTATTGCTGCGTTAGTTTCCATAGTTCCCTCCAAGTCTGCCGCTGATCAGATTTGCGGCGGTATTGATCAGCAATACGATAAAGATCAGCAGTGCCGCTGTCGCATAGGTTTTTTCCTGGGACAAGCCTTCCGACGCCAGGATATAAAGGTGTACCGACATGGTCCTCGTCGAGTCGAAGATCGTAGTCGGCACTCTCAGCGAGCCTCCGACTGTCAGCATCACCGCGGCCGTTTCCCCGATAGCCCTTCCGATCCCAAGGATGAGGCCGGTGAGGATCCCTGGCCTGCAGCAGGGGATAATGACCCTTACGATAGTCTGCCACCTCGTTGCACCCAGGGAAAGGCTGCCTTCCCGGTAAGCCATGGGGACGGTTTTCAACGATTCCTCCGTGGCGCGGATCAGTGTCGGCAGCACCATCATAGCCAGAGTCAGGCCGCCGGAAATGACGGACCAGCCCATTCTGAGGAAGATCACGAAGAACGCGAACCCGAACAGTCCGAAAATAATGGAGGGGATCCCCGCCAGGATCTCCGTGAAAAACCGGATAATAAATACTCCTTTTCCTTCCTTTGAGTATTCGGTAAAATAGATGGCGGCTGCGATCCCGATGGGGGTAGCGATGAGGATGCTTACTCCGGTGACCATGAGGGTTCCGATGATCACCGAAAATATCCCTCCCTCTTTCCCCATCTTCCTGGGCTCCGCTGTCAGGAATTCAAGGTTGATGTGGGAAAGTCCGTTGATGAGGATATATCCGATAATGATAAGGAGGGTAGCCAGCGTAATGGCGGCCAGGATCCCAATCACACCGTAGAAAGTTACATTCTTTGCCATTTTTATTTTTTTCAATGCCGTTGCATTTACAACCCGTACCTGTCTTCCGTCCATCAGCCTGCCTGCCCCCTAAATCCCCTCATGCTGAACTGCGCGATGATGTTAAGCAGCATGATAATAATAAACAGTATGATTCCGACTGCGAAGAGCGCCTGCTGGTGGGTCGGGGCTGCATATCCCATTTCCATGGCGATGGTACCGGTCAGCGTGGCGACCGGGTCCAGGATACTGCCCGGAACTTTCGCCATATTTCCGGTTATGAGGAGCACAGCCATGGTTTCTCCGATAGCCCTCCCCATGCCGAGGATCACGGACGACAGGATCCCGGACTTGGCGGCGGGGATAAGCACCCGCAGGGCAGTTTCCATTTTATTGGCGCCCAGGGCAAGGGACGCCTCCTTAAATTCCGCCGGCACCGCCGTAATGGAATTCTCCGAAATGCTCACAATGGTAGGCAGTATCATGATGGCCAGAATCACCGCTCCCGCAAGGATGCTGAAGCCTGTTGCCGCCGCCTCGGGATCGAATATCTGATAAATCGGCAGCACATAGTTCCGGATTGCCGGAACGATGACCACCAGTCCGAAAAAGCCGTAAACCACCGACGGTATCCCCGCAAGGAGTTCAATGGCGGATTTAAAGGCCTTTGCCGGTTTTTTCGGCAATATTTCCGCAAGGAAAACTGCGCAGGCGATCCCCGTTGGCACCCCGATGGCCAGAGCCCCCAGGGTCACTGACAATGTGCCGACAATCAGCGGCAGTATCCCGTAGCTTCCGTTGGTCGGCGACCAGTCGGCGCCGAATATAAAGCGGAACACGCCGTAATCGGCCAGCACCGGCAGCCCGGACTGGAATATAAAGATGGTGATCAGGGCGACCGATATGGTTGCGACTACTGCGGATACCAGGATCAGTCTTTCAATTATTTTCTCGTGTAATCTCATTCGTCGTCTCCTTTTTTCTTTCCGCATTTAATCATACCGAAGCATTGTTAAGAATGGATAAAGCAAATGTTAAGACTATGTTAAATCCAAAATATGCCTGTAAAAATTTAAAAATCGAGCTTTTTTACAATATCGTGGCATAAAAAAAACTCCCCAGGGAGTCCTGGAGAGCGTCCGCAAGCGATATCCGATTATTGCATTGCTACCGGCGAGGCCTTGCCGGTCATGTGCTCGATTTTGATTTCTGCCAAGCTTACTCTGTGCCAGCTGCCTTCGATGGCCTTCTTTCCTTCCTCCGTATAATCGGGAGAAAGCTTTTCAACCAGGGCTTCCATTGCAGAACGTTTTTCAGCGTCGTCCGTCAGGAGCCGCGCTCGTCCAAAGACAATGACACTGCGAAAATGGGTCGTAAATTTCTCCGCAACAATCTCTTCCTGATCGACGACGCAGAAGGTCACCTTTTCATTCCTGCCAATGGCGTCGATCTTGTGTCCCTCTTTCGCGAAATGGAAAAACAATTTGCCGTCCTTCATGGCATAATTGAGCGGCACAGCATAGGGATAGCCTTCGTCGCCGTCCACGGCCAAAACTCCGGACGTGCATCGTTCCAGGATCTTTAAGGCTTCCTCCTCCGAAAGCAGTTTGTCTTTTCTTCTCATTTCTCTGAACATTTTATCACACCTCGTATTTATCATCTGGCACGGCGACAAAGCCGGCCGATGTTATCCTTTAAACATGACCGTAAAGGTGGACCCTTTTCCCAGCTCGCTTTCCACCTTGACCTCCGCTTCGAAAAGCGCGGCGATATGTTTTACGATGGCAAGCCCCAAACCTGTTCCACCGACCTTCTGGGAGCGGGATTTATCCACCCGGTAGAACCGTTCAAAGATTCTCGGCAGGTTTTCCGCGGAAATGCCGATTCCCGTATCGCTGACGCTGATATAGACCTTTCCTTCTTTTCTTTCCGCATTGATTGCGACGGTTCCGCCGTCGTGGGAATACTTCACCGCGTTCTCGATGAGATTGACCATGAGCTGCTTAAACCGGTCGGGATTCCCGCCGATATAAATTTCATAAGCGTAATGCGTGATGGTCCTGATCTTCTTCGCCTCGATGATCGGCGTAAGGGACGCGAGGATTTCCTCGATGGACTCCCTTACGTTGATATCGCTGTCCGTATTGAATTCCCGCTTGTTTTCGATATCGGAAATGATCAGGATATCCTCGATGAGCCGCTTCAGCCTCGCGGCCTCAATGGCGATGATATCGAGGAATTTGGACCGGACCTCCGGGTCTTCCGCGGCGCCGTCCTGCAGCGTTTCCACAAAGCCGGAAATGGAAGTCAGCGGCGTCTTCAGCTCATGGGTAACATTCGCCACAAAGTCTTTTCTGATCTGATCGGCCTTCTTGTTTTCCTCCACCGTCGCCTTCAGCTTCTTTTCCATCTCATGGATGGGCTTCATGAGCGTTGAGGTATAGACGAACGCGACCACCGCCGCGATCAGGACCCCGATCAGAGAAGAGATGAGCGACGTCTTCACGATGAAGTCGTTGATCATTCTCAGCTTGTCTATTTCAAGGGCTACCCGGGTGATCAGAACCTTGTCCCCCCGGTATTCCAGCGTATCTGCCACATAAAGGAATTCCGTCCCCAGGGTGCTGCTCTTTCTGCTGCTTTCCCCCGTGCCGTTTCGGATCGCTTCCTTAATCTCTTCCCGGCCCAGGTGGTTCTCCATGTTGACGTAATCCGGACCTTCCGTTGAATCCGCCAGGACATTCCCGTCGGTACCGATAAAGGTCAGGCGGACTCCTATCCCGTCGGAAAAGTCCTCAGCCGCCTCTACGTAATCGACCTCCGCCCCGGCTTCATATTCCTCAATCAGCGCCATATTGATGAGCCTGCAATAGGTCAGCAGCTCCTTTTCCTTCTCCGAAATGAAGTTGCCGATGCTGACGTTGATGGAAATCGCGCTGGTAATGACGACGCTGATCAGAATCAGCACGATCGCAAATAACAGAAACCTTCTTCTCATGGCATCTTATATCCGATTCCGCGGACGGTCTGAATATATTTTCCTTCGTTATCTTCGTCCCCAAGTTTTTTCCTCAGGTATCTGACATGAACGTCCACGGTTCTTGTCTCTCCGATATACTCAAAGCCCCAGATCTTGTCGAGCAGCTGATCCCGGGTCATCACCCGGCCCCTGTTTTCGGCAAGGACCCGCAGCAGTTCAAACTCTTTTAAGGTCAGCTCCACAAGCCTGCCGGCGAGCTTCACTTCGTGGCTTTCAATATTGATGATAAGATCGCCGATGGTAATTCCCGGGCTCGCCGCGGTTCCCGGACCGCCGGCGGAAGCCTCCTGTTCCGGCACGCTCTCATACCTTCTCATTACCGCCTTGATCCGGGCCACGAGTTCCCGGATACCGAACGGTTTGGAAATATAATCGTCGGCGCCGAATTCCAGGCCAAGTACCTTATCGATTTCCTCGTTCTTCGCCGTCAGCATGATAATGGGCGTCTTGATACCCTCCGCCCTCAGTTCCCTGCAGATATCATAGCCGTTTTTCCCGGGAAGCATAATGTCCAGCAGGATCAGGTCCGGCTTTTCCTCCCGGGCCATAGAAAATCCCAGCAGGCCGTCCTCCGCCGCCAGGACTTCGTAACCGTTCTGGCCCAGATTATACAGCACCAGTTCCCTGATATTCGGTTCGTCTTCAATAATCAAAATTTTCTGCATTGTAGTCCTCCGTTTGAGGAAATTGATCCTCAGCGTTCACCCCATTATACCATGTCTTCTGTGAAAAACAATAACGCCCCGCGAAAAACAAGAACAGCCCTGCGAAAAGCAGGGCCTTCTTGTGTTAAGGCGGTTGTATTGTTACCTTGTAAGGAGTAAATGGTATGTGTAATTTACGGCGGCTGAACGTTTTGTTTCAGCCGTGTCGATTATTCGTAATTGTGCTTCAGCGCGATATCGACGGGCTTTCTGCCTTCCTTCCACTTGATTTCGCCCGGGGTGATGCAGTTCTGGACCGGGCACACGTTCAGGCAAAGGTGGCAGCCGACGCATTCCTCGTTGAGGATGGGCCTTCTCTTCTTTGCATCCCAGTCGATGGCCTGGTGGGCGGCGTCATAGCAGGAGATGTAGCATCTTCCGCAGCCGACGCATTTTTTATGGTCAAAATTAGGATAGATCTTGAAATCCCGGTTCAGGTCCTCGGCGGGAATGATGTTGCCCAGCGCGGTCCCGATGAAATCGTCGATCTTCTCATATCCTCTTTCATCCATGAAGTGGCTTACGCCGCTGATGATGTCTTCTACGATCCTGTAGCCGTACTGCATGACCGCCGTGGTGACCTGGACGTTTCTGCATCCCAGCACAAGGAATTCCAGGGCGTCCTTCCAGGTTTCGATGCCGCCGATGCCGCTGATGGGAACGTCCTTCAGTTTCTCGTCCTGCAGCATCTGGGCAACGAATCTCAGCGCGATAGGCCTTACGGCGGCGCCGGAGTACCCGGAAATAGAAGACTTGCCGTTTACCACAGGCATTGCGGTCATATTTTCAAAATCGATATTTGTGATGGATTTTACCGTGTTGATGGCGGAAATTCCGGCGGCGCCGCCCTCGATGGCGGCGCGGGCGGGAAGCACCATGTTCGTCACGTTGGGCGTCATCTTCGCGATGAACGGCGTCTTGGTAACGGAGGTGACCGCCTGGGAGTACTGTTTTACCAGCTCAGGGGTGGAGCCTACATCGGAGCCCATGGCGTGGCTGGTCATCTGCGGACAGGAGAAGTTGCCTTCGATCAGGTCCGCTCCGGCCTGGTCGCACATTTTGGCAAGCTGCTTCCATTCTTCGTCGGAGCTTCCCATGATGGTGGCGACCAGCACCTTGTCGGGATAATCCCTCTTCAGCCGGTACATATATTCAAAGTTCTGTTCCGTCGGCTTATCCGAAATCTGTTCCATGTTCTTGAAACCGAGCCAGGGCAGGCCCTCTTTGTTCGTCTGGTCAAACCTGGGGGAACATTCGTCGGCCACAAAGATACCGACGGTTTTGAAAAACACTCCGCCCCATCCCGCTTCGTAAGCCTTTTTTACCATATCGTAATTCCCGCCCACCGGCGAGGAGGAAAGGAAGAACGGGTTTTCGCACTTTACGCCTAAATATTCTATGGATAAATCTTTTTTCACAGCCATCTTATTTCACACCTTCTTTCTTTTCGAGGTAGCCAATGATTTCGGCTGCTGCTTCTTTCCCGGCCGCGACCGCTTCCACAACGGTCTTACCGCCGTTGACGATATCGCCGGCGGCAAAAATTCCGGCCACATTGGTCTTTCCTTTGGCATTGGCGGCAATGGCGCCTTTTTCCGTCACTTTGACGGACGCCAGCTTCGCCATGTCTTCCGGCGCCTGGCCGATGGCAAACACCACCGTGTCCGCGGCGACCTTTGCTTCGGAGACGCCGTCCCTGCCTTTGAATACGGCGAATTCAACCTTCTTGTCGCCGATGATCTCCTTCGGCGCGAAGTTGGTGGTGATGGTAACTCCCAGGGAAATCACATACTGGATTTCCGTCATGTTCGCCGGCGCTTCCTCCAGCGTCCTTCTGTAATAGATCATGACGTTTTCCGCTCCCAAAAGCTTGGCCGTCGTCGCGCAGTCCATGGCAACGTCGCCGCCGCCGATGACAACCACCCGTTTGCCGGGATCAAAGGTCCCCTTTGATTCCCTTGCCGCTTTGAGGAAGTCAATGGCGCTTGTAACGCCTTTCAGCTCATTTCCCGGAATATCGGGAACCTTGACGTTCCAGAGCCCGGCGCCGATGAAAACGGCCTTATATCCGGCTTGCTTTAATTCGTCAATCGTAATGTCTTCCCCGACTTTTGTATCAAAAATAAATTTAACTCCTAAATCTTTTACAGCTTTGATATCAAAATCCACAACATGCTGAGGCAGCCTGGCCGGCGTGATCCCGTATGTAAGGACTCCGCCCGCTTTTTCCGCCGCTTCGAAGACCGTGACCTGATATCCGGCCTGTGCAAGCTTCGCCGCGCATGCCAGGGATGCCGGTCCGGCGCCGACGCAGGCGACCTTTGCCGCCTTTTTCTTCGCAGGAGTTGTTAATATCTTCATTTTAAGGGCTTTTTCCTGTTCCACGGCGAATCTCTGCAGCTTGCCGATTTCAATAGGTCTGTCTATGCCGCATCTACTGCAGGCCTCTTCGCAAAGCCTGTCGTAAGGACATACCCTGGCGCAGCTTCCGCCCAATACGTTGTTTTCTCTGATCGTTTCCGCCGCGCCCTTCACATTTCTGAATCGGATGGAACGGATGAACTTTCCCGGATCGGTTCCCGCCGGGCAGCCTTTGCTGCATGGGGCGTCGACACACAGCAAGCATCTTGCCGCTTCTTCCATTGCCGTTCTCGGCGTGAAACCGTCGACAGCATCAGCGGTATACTTGGCTTTTACTACCTTACTCAAATTTTTCAACTCCTTCTCTTACTAGCTCGCCCAATTTGTAAAACAAATTGTCGGCAAACTTATGCAACGTTCCATTCCGGAACTCCGACACAAGCTTCGCTTGCGCTGCTGTCCGTTTTGCCGAACCAAGCAAGCTTGGGGCAAAAAGGCAAGGAAATCACAAATCTTCGATTTGTAGATTTCTACTGCTATTCTGAAGCCAAATCCATCATACTACTTTAATTAGCGCGTTACAACAGGACTCCCGGTTCTACCGGTCTGTTTTCCTAAACAATTATCGATAGGACCGATAGAGCACATAATCCTGCAGCTCGCGGCTGAAGCCGGCATTGCTGAGCATTTCGGCGGCTTCCTGGGGGTAATCCTTTACTAAGATCCGGTTTTGGGCCGGAAAGATCCTGCGTTCAGTATAATCCCGAATGAAAACTTGAAGGGCTTCAGCCAGATAATCCGGCTCAAAGGCCCGCAGGCTCCTGCCTTGACGTTCCATTACCGCGACAGGCACGCCGGAGTGTAAGGCCACAGCCGTACCGGAAAGATTGTGAAATTTTCTGTCCGGCCTGTGCTGCAGGCTTTTTCCCCAGGGCTGGGCCGGGTCGACGGCGCTCAGCCATACGATCTGATCGCGCGGCTGCTCCAGCGTCAGCATCGTTCCCGCATAATCCCTCTCCCGGATAAACTGGATCCCCGACAGTCCTTCAATAAAGTAGCCACGGCGCGCCCGGCCGGTATATTCCCAGATGCGCAGGGTTTCCAGCGCCTTGCTCCAGGTCATCCCCTGGACGGTCTCCCGGCAAAGGATCACCGCCCGGTCAAAATTGCGGTCAAGCTGCTGTTCGGCGGTCGGAGGCTTGAGGGGACGGATCACTTCCCATCGCCCGGTAGAGAGAATTTTCATCCGGGCATTGACCCGCTGCCGGACCGTGCTCTTTTGCAGCCTGTCCCGATCCAGCCATTGCCGGACGGGAATGAAGCTGTCCGCGTTCACAAGTCCTTTGGCTGCAAGCTGGAGTAAAGTTTCATAAGGGGAACCTTCCACCAGTCCATTCAATCTTTGCATGAAGCTGGCCCCATAGTTCAATAAGGCCTGATAGATCACCTTTTCATTGCCTTCCAGAGACTCCAGGGTCTCTGACAGATCCGCCTCCCAATCGATAGCGCCGGTTGAGTGAAAAGAGAGCCTGGCGTCAGAACTAAGCTGCCAGAATAAAGTTCCGCCGGATAAAAAGGCGTCCATCAGCTCCGGCCGGTAATTTCCCACCCGGGCGGGCAGTAGGATATTCTCCCAGGCTTCCGCCGGAAACGGCTGATCGCCGAGCGTTTTCAGCGCCGCCTCCAGCTGTTCAACCGCCGGGGCCGAGATCTGCATGCGGTTCGTCAGCAGGGCGGCATAGCGCTCTGCCGGTAGGGTGACCACCTGACGGCGGCGGCTTTTGATCGTTTCCTTTCTTGCCCGGTCATAAAGCCCGGCATGATAATACAGCCCCTCCTGTTCCACCGCCTTTGCCTCTTTACAAAGCAAGGTAAGAAGCTCAAGGGCTGTCTCATCCGGCCAAAGATAACGCTCCGCCACCTGCTCAGATGATTTCGCCCCCCGATATCTCAGCAATCTCTGGATCAAACGCTTACCGGCCTTTAAGTCCCTGCCGGCCAATGCCTCTGCATATTCCTGCTCATGCTCGGTGGCAATCCACAATCCGGGTTCAATATATTGAGCCCGCCCCTTAGCCGCCAGAGCCTCCAGCCACTCGATCGGGACCTCCAGCTCTCCCGCAATCAGATCGCCTTCCATCATCAGCAGGGAATGAAGCTGCTGTTCATCCTCCGGAAGTCTGGTCCGCCCGGATACACCGGCCAGTTGCTCCGGAGCAGGCGTAATCCCTTCGACCTTCTTTAAAGCCGCTGCCGTGGCCTGATGGATGTTCTGCGGAGTCGGCGCGTAGTCATACATCATGTCGGCTTCTGTCTGACGCCTCAGCGACAGAGACATGGGCGACGGTATATCAAGGTACAGCTCCCGGACTTGAATATCGCCCGATCGTATCCCGTTCAAGAGATATTCGACTCCCTGAAGATCCCAGTAATCCTCCAGACATTCCCGTTTGGTTTCCCGTATCAGAGGATGATCTTCCTGCTCCACCAGGGAGGAGAGCAGCTCCGAGCTCCTCATCCGCTGAATCCAGAGCGGCTGGCGTTTATTGTTTTTTACCCCCATCAAAAGAGCATGGGCAGCGTTATAGCGGAAATTCATGTTATAGAGAGGGGTGGCAGGAAGCAAAGCTGCGACGATCTGACGGGAGGCAGCCGGTGATACCTCGTGAAGCAGGCCCTGGGGCAGCGGACTGCCGTCATAAGGAAACATCAGAAAGCCGTCGTCGTCGGCTACACAGTTGATGGTCGTATCCATATGGCTGTTTGCCGCTTCTTTGACCAGCATGGACAGCGGTTCATTCACCGGGCGGCCGAATACGGAATGCACCATCATCTGATGGTTGCTGTTTTCATCTATAAAATGTTCTATTATTATTGTCCGGTCATCGGGCAGGATCCCGGTACTCTGAAGCTGGCGCTTCAGAAAACCCAGCGCGCTTTGGGCGGCAGCCTCATCAAGCCCCAGCTTTTCCAGTTCCTTTAATATAGAACCGGTCTTATCCGCCTGGGTAAGCCGGCGGAAGATCTCGCCAAAGGCTATGCCGGTCCGCAGCCTTCGCCCTTTGAGGTCGCCGTGCCAAAAAGGCAGTCTGGCCCCAGCCGTATTCGTCGGGATTACAATGACGGTGTCCTTCAGGATGCTGACAATTTGCCAGGCGAAGGTACCGAGCAGAAACCGGTCACCGATTCTTGTTTCAAAGACAAATTCCTCATCCAACTCACCCAGCTTGACGCCGTTTTCCGTCCGGCAGGTATATAACCCCCGGTCGGGAATGGTTCCTCCCGCACTGACGGCAAGCATCCGGCTGTAGGCGTCTCCCTGGACCCGATCATGAATCCGGTCATAGAGAATTCTGGGACGGGCGGGGATATCCCGCTCATGCTCGTAATCCCCCGCCAGCATGCGCAGAATTTCCCGCACATCCTCCGCCGTCACCTCACGGAAAGGATAGGCACGGGGTAAAAGGGCCATAACATCCTCAACGGCATAGCCGTCGCCGCAGGCCATCGACACAAGATGCTGGGCCAGGATATCAAAACAGAGCCGCGGCGGTCTGGAGTACTCAATCCCGCCCTGGCGCGCCACCTCTGCGGTGAGCCCGCAGTAGAGGCCTTCCACTGCCTCTCTGGGAAACATATGCATGACGCTGGTACGGCGGGGACTGTGTCCGGCCCGGCCCAGCCGCTGCATGGTGCTGGAGATGGAACGGGGACAGCCGATCTGAAATACCTGGTCGATCTCGCCAACGTCGATGCCCAGTTCCATGGAGGACGTGGCGCACAGCAGCCTCAGGGTCCCGCTGCGCAAGGCCTGCTCCGCCTCAAAGCGCTGTTCCTTGGATAGGCTGCCATGATGCGTCCGGGCAAAGCCTTCTCCGCCTATCTGATTGATAAAATAAGCCAGCTTCTCAGCATAAGCCCGCCCCTCCACAAAGGCAATGGCGCTGCCCGCGCTGCCGCAATGCGCATAGACCATTTTCGCCAGCTCTTGCCAAATCGGGTCCTTCATCGCGGTCCTCTGGTCCACCAGGGGGCTTGTCACTTCAATCCGGATCTTCTTTTCCATACTGGGAGCGATCACCGTCACCGGGTCGGGCGACAGATACCGGGCCGCAACGCTTAACGGCTCAATGGTCGCCGACAAACCAATCCGCTGCAGCGGCCGTCCGCACAGCCTGTCCAGTCTGGCAACGGACAGCATCAGATGGGCGCCCCTCTTGGAATCGATCAGGGCATGCAATTCATCGATGATGATGGCCTTAGCCGTGCGCAGAATTTTCTGTCCGGACTGACTGGTCAGCATCAGATATAAGGATTCGGGCGTTGTAATCAGAATATGGGGCGGCGTCTTGATCATCCGGTTCCGCTCCGTTTGGGTGGTGTCGCCGGTCCGCACAGCGATCTGAAGCTCCGTACCGGTTGATGAAACACCCGATTTTAACCGCTCCTCCAGGATCCCTTCCAGAGGACGGCGCAAATTCTCCCGGATATCACCGGCCAGGGATTTAAGGGGCGAGATATAGATCAGCTGCAGCTCTTGTTTTAAATTGCCGCTTCCGGCCTGTTCCAGCAGTCTGTCGATGAATACCAGAAATGCCGTAAGGGTCTTACCGGTACCGGTCGGCGCGGATACCAGCGTATGCCTGCCCACGGCAATCACCGGCCAGGCCTGCTCCTGAACTGCCGTGGGCGAACCAAGGGTGTTGGTAAACCACCGCTCCGTCAACGTATGAAAGATTTCCAGCGAATTTGGCATATGCGTCTCCCGATATCTATCGAATTCTTAGTTCGAATTCTTATCCATTTCTTTCCACAAACATTATACAAACATACGTTCTGTAATGCAATATCTTTTTAAGATGCTTTCCTTGCTTTCCTTCTTCTTAAGAGGCAAGGATGCCGGATGTTACAATAGTTTTTATAATCATGCCGATTGTTATTATCGCACCGATGGCGATAAATGTCCCGTAAATTTTAACGGAATCTTTGTCGCCTTTTTCTTTTATAAAATAATACCCGCCCCCTGCAATCAATGCGATTCCGATTAAGAAACCAAGGATGGTAAAAATCAATGAATTCATTTCTTATTCTCCTTCCACTTCAATAATAAGGATGAATTTATAATCACCGCGACCGAACCGGCATTATGTACCAGCGCGCCGACAACAGGGCCGAGAAATCCAGCCATGGCCAAGACAATTGCGGCAAAATTCAGCGCCATGGAAAGTGCCATATTGAGCTTAATTGTATTCATCGTTCGTTTCGACAAGGCAAGTAAATGGGGAATGCCCTTGATATCGTCACCGACAAGAGCAATGTCTGCAGCGTCCACGGCGATATCGCTGCCGACCCCTCCCATTGCAATGCCGACATGCGCTTTTTTCAGCGCGGGCGCGTCGTTTACGCCATCGCCAACCATGCAGACCAAATCGCCGCAGGCTTGATACTGTTCGATAACAGCCATCTTATTTTCAGGCAGGCAATCGGTATGAATGTCTTCGATCCCGGCAATCTTTGCCATATGGGAAGCGGCATGGCGGTTGTCGCCTGTAAGCAGCACGCTCCTGACACCTATTTTTTCAATGTTCTTAATCGTATCCACCGCATCGGGCCGCAAAGTATCCGACAGTGCGATAAAACCCGACGCCTGGCCGTCTATGGAAACAAAAATAATAGTGCAGCCTTCATTTCTGTGCTCGTCTGCTTTGTCCAGCATCGCTTGGGTCAGAGGAATAGACTTATTCCGCATCATTTCTGTGTTGCCGGCAAGAATAGCATGACCTTCTATCAGCGCGGAAACGCCGCGCCCCGCAAGCATTTGAAAATCACAGGGTTCCTGTAAGGGTATGCTTGAAGCAGCCTTGTAATGAGCGACAATGGCCTTCCCCAATGGATGCTCGGAACGCAGCTCTGCGGAAGCCGTCAGAGACAGCAGCTCATCAACGGACAGTCTGGGATCAAAGCTCGCGACGGCCGCGACGTCAGGTTTTCCATAGGTCAGCGTACCTGTTTTGTCAAAGGCAATTCTTTTTATCACAGATAGCCTTTCCAGTGCGTCGCCCTCGCGGATCAGAATGCCGAATTTTGTGGCATTGCCGATACCGGCCATAATAGCCGTTGGTGTTGCCAGCACCAACGCACATGGGCAAAATACGACTAATATGGTCACGGCGCGTATTATTTCGCCTGTAATAAACCAGGTGGCTCCGGCAGAAAGCAAGGCAATCACTACAATCCAGGTAGCCCATCTGTCCGCAATGCCAACAATCTTCGCTTTACCGGCGTCAGCCGACTGTACCAACCGGATCATTCTCTGCAGCGAACTGTCCTCCCCAACTTTCGTAGCTTTCATATCGAATGCGCCGTACTGATTAACCGTACCGCTATAAACCTCATCGCCTGCGCTCTTGTCAACAGGCAGAGACTCTCCGGTCATCACTGCCTGATTGACAGAGGTTTGACCGCTTATAACGATGCCGTCCACGGCGATGGTTTCGCCCGCAAGCACGCGCAGGTTATCATCGACCCGGACTTGCTCTGCAGGGACAATCATTTCTTCACCGTTTCTGACAACCCTTGCTGTTGCCGGGGTAAGGTGCACCAGCTTTTCAATTCCCGCGCGAGCCTTTGCCACAGTGCGTTCTTCCAGATAAGCGCCAAGAGCCATAATAAAAGCGATTTCACCGGCTGCAAAGATTTCGCCAATGATCACCGACGCGATCAAAGCGATGGATACCAGTACGTCGGCCTTGATATCAAACTCGGTAACCAGGCCGACAACAGCTCCTTTGATGATTGGTATGCCGCACAGTAAAATTGCCGCCCATGCGCTATCAATGGGTAAATCCCCTACATTTAAGAAGCTGATTATAACCGAAACGAACGATAGCACAAGGAATAAAAATGTCCTTTTTTCGTCGTTTTTTAATAGCTGTATCAATTACACCATCCTTTCATATTTTTTTATACCCATAGGGGTACCAGTATCAGTATACCCCCGTGGGTATACTGTGTCAAGA
>DATMXY010000030.1:0-2662 GCA_035561275.1 Anaerovoracaceae bacterium
GAATGATTGGAATGCCAAATAGGGACAATTATGTTTTCCCTGCAATATTCAGCTATGACGAAGATGGGATTTCCATTGAGTTCCCGGATTTGCCCGGTTGCGTATCTTGCGCTGATACAGATGAAGAAGCATTATATATGGCAAAAGACGCATTAAGAGGCTGGCTGCTGGTTGCGGAGCAATACGGCGACAAAATTCCAGAACCCACAAAACTAAGCGATATTAATATATTAGATAATGAAAAAACAGTATTAATTGAAGTTTGCTTAGCAGCATACAGAGATGCCTATAATAACAGATCAGTGAAAAAGACATTAACTATTCCAGCTTGGCTGAATGAACTGGCAGAGAAAGAAAATATTAATTTTTCCTTCTTATTGCAGCAAGCATTAAAAGAACGGATGAACTTAAAGAACTGTCAGTAGATGTTTTAGGGCTATATTCCTCATATAGCTCTTTTTATAGTTGATATGAAAGGAATTTCCGAGTATGAGCAGCAAGCTCGAACTGATGAAGGAAAAGGTCAGGGTCCTGAATGAGGCGGCAAAAGCCTACTACCAGGAAAACCGCGAAATCATGCCCAACATTGAATACGACAGGCTTTACGACGAGCTGGTTGAGCTGGAGAAGGAGACGGGGACCGTCCTGTCCAACAGCCCGACGATCCGGGTGGGTTATGAACTGCTGAGCGATCTGCCCAAGGAAGCCCATGAGAGGATCATGCTGTCTCTGGACAAGACCAAGGACGTGGGCGCCCTGCAAGAATGGCTGGACGCCCAGACCGGGATGCTTTCCTGGAAGCTGGACGGCCTTACCATCGTGCTGACCTATACGGGAGGGAAGCTTGCCAAGGCGGTAACCAGGGGAAACGGCGAGGTGGGCGAGGTCATTACTAACAACGCCAGGGTTTTTGTCAACCTCCCGCTGTCCATCGCGTATCAGGGCGATCTGATCTTGCGGGGGGAAGCGGTGATCCGCTATTCGGACTTCTATAAAATCAATCAGGAAATCGCGGATGTGGGGGCGCGGTACAAGAACCCGAGAAATTTATGCAGCGGTTCCGTGCGGCAATTGAACAACAAGGTAACCGCCGAACGGAACGTCAATTTCTTTGCTTTTTCCCTCGTGAAGGCGGACGGCGTCGACTTTAAAAACTCGAGGATCGCCCAGGTGGAGTGGCTGAAAGGCCAGGGCTTTGAGGCCGTGGAATATAAAAAGGTGGACCGCGGCAATCTCGAAGAAACGGTTGCCTGGTTTGCGGAACGCGTTACGGAGAACGATTTCCCCTCGGACGGACTGGTGCTGAACCTGGACGACATTGCCTACGGCGAATCCCTGGGGGCCACGTCGAAATTTCCGAAGGATTCCATCGCCTTTAAGTGGCGGGACGAGATCAAGGAAACGACGCTGCGGAAGATTGAATGGAGCGCATCCCGGACCGGACTCATCAATCCCATCGCCATCTTTGAGCCCGTTGAACTGGAAGGAACCACCGTCAGCCGCGCCAGCGTCCACAATCTCAGTATCATGGAAGGGCTGGAGCTGGGCGTCGGCGATACCATTGAAGTATATAAAGCGAATATGATCATCCCGCAGATTTCGGAAAACCTGACGCGGAGCGGCAAGGTAGAGATCCCGGAGCATTGCCCGGTATGCGAAGGCGACACGGTGGTCCGGCAGGAAAACGGGGTGAAATCCCTGTACTGCCCAAATAGCGGGTGCCCGGCAAAACATGTGAAATCCTTCACCCACTTTGTCAGCAGGGACGCCATAGGCATCGACGGCCTGTCCGAGGCCACCGTTGAGAAGCTCATCGACCGGGGGCTGGTAAAGGAATACGCAGACATTTTCCGCGTGGAACGTTACAAAAGCGAAATAACAGAAATGGAAGGCTTCGGGGAAAAATCTTTCCGGAACCTCATCGACTCCATTAATAAAGCGAGGAAGACCAATTCGGTACGGCTCCTTTACAGCCTGGGGATACCCAACGTAGGGCTTTCCAACGCAAAAAATATCTGCAAACACTTCGATTATAACTGGGCTTCCATACAGAACGCCGATTATGACCAGCTGATCCAGATCAACGGCATCGGCGGGGTGATGGCAAACTCTTATGTTAATTTCTTTCAGGATGAGAAAAACCGGGAGGCCGTGGAGGACCTGCTCCGGGAGATCGGGTTTGAGGAGCAGAAGCCTGCGGCTGCCGCTGCCGGACCTGCCCTGACCCTGGACGGATTGACCTTTGTCATCACCGGTTCCGTGGAGCATTTCAAGAATAGGAGCGAACTGAAGGATACCGTCGAATTCCTGGGAGGCAAGACGACGGATTCTGTCACATCAAAGACTGACTACCTGATCAATAACGATAACACATCCAACTCAACCAAGAACAAAAAAGCCAAGGAACTGGGCGTCAAGATCATAACAGAAGAGCAATTCCTGGACATGATCCAAGTTTAATTTCACCCGATGAAAATTGGTGCGGTAAGCAATACATAAACCAGCCCAAAATACTGTTTTCCATGTCCCAAATCGATAGGAAGTTATCTAAAGAAAAAGAAACGAAAAAGGCAGACAGCTTATTCTGCTGCCTGCCTCAACTAAAACTTACGGTTCATAAAATGTCCCTATGGGAATGCGCCTAATCGTTCTCTCCCTTTTT
>DATMXY010000031.1:0-2101 GCA_035561275.1 Anaerovoracaceae bacterium
ATTAAGAACAGGGAGGTAGAAAACATGGTATATCCAAAAATCGGTATCAGGCCGGTCATCGACGGAAGATGGGGCGGCGTCCGGGAAGGGCTTGAAGCGCAGACGATGAACATGGCGAAAGCGGCGGCAGAGCTTATTGCCGCCAATTTAAAGTATTCCGACGGTACGCCGGTAAAGTGCGTCATCTCGGATTCGACCATAGGAGGAGGCGCCGAAGCCGCCAGAAGCGCCGAAAAATTTGCCGCTGAAAATGTGACGGCTACCCTGACGGTTACGCCGTGCTGGTGTTACGGAAGCGAAACAATGGACCTGGATCCGGCGACAGTGAAAGCGGTCTGGGGCTTCAACGGCACCGAAAGGCCGGGTGCGGTATACCTTGCGGCGGTGCTTGCCGCTCATGCGCAGAAAAAGCTTCCCGCCTTTTCCATCTATGGCCACGACGTTCAGGATGCGTCCGATACCAGCATTCCCGCGGACGTTCAGGAAAAGATCCTCCGCTTTGCCAGGTGTGCGGTGGCCGTGGGTTCCATGAAGAACAAAGCTTACGTAAATCTGGGTTCCATTTCCATGGGGATTGCCGGTTCCTTCTGCGATCCCGAGTTCTTCCAGAAATACCTTGGGATCCGCGCCGAATGGGTGGATCTGACGGAGATCCTGCGAAGGATCACGCTCGAAATATATGATAAGGACGAGTACGAAAAGGCACTGGCCTGGATCAGGGCCAATTGCCGGGAAGGCTTCGACGTAAACGCCGGAAAAGACCTGCCCGGGATCATCGTAAAGTCCAAGGTGGTCCCCGCCGACAAGGACTGGGAATTTATCGCCAAGCTGACCATTATCGCGAAGGATATCTTTTTCGGAAATCCGAAACTGGCGGAAATGGGCTGGAAAGAGGAGGCCCTCGGCAGGAACGCCGTTGCGGGCGGGTTCCAGGGTCAGAGAATGTGGACCGACTGGCTTCCCAATGCGGATTTTACCGAGGCAATCATGGCTTCGTCCTTTGACTGGAACGGCAAAAAAGAGCCCGTCGCCTTCGCTACGGAAAACGATACCCTGAACTGCGTCGCCATGCTGTTCGCGAAACTGCTGACAGGCGCGGCTCCGGTGTTTGCAGACGTGAGGACTTACTGGAGCCCGGAGGCGGTGGAACGGGTTTGCGTCAGAAAGCCGGAAGGCGTCGCAAAGAACGGTTTTATCCATCTGATCAACTCGGGAGCCGCCGCCCTTGACGGCAACGGGGCTTCAAAGGACAGCGCCGGAAACGGCTGCATGAAATCCTGGTGGGATGTGACGGAGGAAGATATCAAAGCGATGCTGGACACCACCGACTGGTGCCGCGCAAACTACGAATACTTCCGGGGCGGCGGTTTCTCCTCTCATTTCAGGACTCAGGCTGAAATGCCGGTAACGCTGATCCGCGTAAATCTTGTGGACGGCGTCGGACCGGTGCTGCAGCTGGCAGAGGGCTATACGGCGGTGCTGGAAGACGATATGCACCAGACGCTGGATCTCAGAACCGACCGGACATGGCCCACCACTTGGTTTGCTCCAAGGCTGACAGGCGACGGCGCTTTCAAGGATGTTTACAGTGTCATGGCGAACTGGGGCGCAAACCACGGGGCGTTCACTTACGGACATATCGGAAAGGACCTGATCACCCTTGCAAGCATGCTGAGGATCCCAGTTTCTCTCCACAATGTCGACGACGCCGACATTTACAGGCCGCATTCCTGGTCCTCCTTCGGAACAAAGGAGCTCGAATCTGCCGATTTCAGAGCCTGCGCGGAGTACGGCCCGCTTTACAAATAA
This sequence comes from Anaerovoracaceae bacterium, assembly GCA_035561275.1. Lineage (GTDB taxonomy): Bacteria > Bacillota > Clostridia > Peptostreptococcales > Anaerovoracaceae > Anoxybacterium. The sequence goes on from DATMXY010000031.1 coordinate 1,810, forward strand.
TCTTATTGATCAAGACCCGCAGTTATATGCGGGTCTTTGCATTTCAACCCGATTCATTATTCTATTGAGCCGGGAATTTTTCCTGTGCCGGACGCTGCGGGCATTCATTTGTGTATGAATATCGTTATCACAGTAGCCAGTATGAGGCCGGCCGTGATGTAATTCATCGGAACATAGCACCCCGGCAGCTCCAATCCCTTTGAAAAATTTGCGCCGATCCACAGATTGAACGCGAACATGCCGCCCGCCATCAGCACGGTGATAACCGCCAGAATTAATTGAAATACTCTCA
>DATMXY010000032.1:0-3563 GCA_035561275.1 Anaerovoracaceae bacterium
TTGTCAGGGAGGATAAAGTATGGAATCCATCAATGATATAGCACGGAATAATATCAAACGCTATAGAAAATTACGGAAAATGACGCAGAAAGGCCTGGCAGAAGCACTGGATGTTACCCACAGCTCCGTATCGGCATGGGAGATCGGAAAAAACTCTATCGACATGGCGAGACTGAATCAAATCTGTCAGGTCCTGAATGTAGGCCTGGCGGAAATCCTGGCGGACGGCGGAGACGCCGAGCAGATACAGCGCGATGAGGAAAACAGAAAAATTCTGGAAACGATCAATCGGAGGCCGGAAGTAAAGCGCCTGATGATCACCACCTTTGATTCCAGGAACGACGACATCATAGTAGCCATCAAACTGCTTGAAGCGTTGAAAAAGAGATGATGGCAGACGTGGGGCGGTAAGAAGAAGGAGAGATCAATGTGGTTGACGTTTTAAAGATCACTTCGCCAGTTTCTATAAAAAACAAGGTGCAGAACTTACCGAGTAAGCTTCCTACGGACGCCGTCTTTGATATTACGAATCCAAATCAAGCCAGAACCGAACCCCTTCCCAAAACGAAAAGCGCGGCCGAAGAAAGCGGGAAGCAGTCCCTTCTGAAAAACCTCAACAAGGAAATTTTCGAACCCCTGTTACATAGCACAAAAGCCCAGGCCGACGGCGTGCGGAAACTTGTGCTCATGGCAAAGCTCTTTGAAGCGCCTTCGGGTATCCTTTCAGAGAGCTTTTTGGACAGAATTTTTGTCAGGGCGGAGGATATGCTCAGCGAACTTCTGACCAGGGAAAAAGGGGCGACCATCTTCACAGGGGAATTTTTCGACAGCCTTAGAATTCTTGCAAAGTTGGAAAGCCAACCAAAGATCAGGGAGGCCATCGTTTCCATATTGAAATTTTTTGACTGTTACGTAAACCAGGAGAATTCCCTGAAGGCCATCGTGAAACAGGGCCAGGACCTGGGCAATAAACTGCCGGCAGCGGAAGCGCAGATCCTGCAGCAGCAGATCGAAACGCTGGATACCATGGTGAAGCTTGCAATAAAATCAAGGCAGGGCGCCCTGCAGCAGGGCCCGCAGGGCCGAACTGCACAGCCGGACAACCGCCGGATCTTCGTCCCAAATACCGGCCAAAACGCCGTTTCCAATCTCAATGCCGGTCAAAACGCCGTTTCCGGCGCCGGGACAAGCAATCCCGCGAATCCCCAGTCATCTGTAAATCCCGACGATGCGATACCGTCCGGATATAAACAAAACGCGGCCGGACCTGCCTTGCAGGGCAAAGCGGCGCTTTTTGACATCAACAGCGTCATAAGTCAGGATAGGGAGAGCCAGTCGGAAATCAAAGCCTGGCTGAAAAACGAGATCATACCGGAGCTGGGTAAAATCGCAAAGCGCCACCAGGGCAGCGAAAAGATCTACAAACAGGTGATGTCCATCGTTCATAATATCGTCCGATATGACAAAGCCGATCCCCGGCTGCTTGAGGAAGCGGTATTCCAACTGGGGGACGATCTGAAACTCTTGACGAACTTAACGGATGAAGATATTTTCGAAATGAAGAAACTTGTTTTTGAGGACGCGCTGAAACAGCAGGAACCTTCGGACAGCCGGAACGCGGGGAAAAGCGCTGCGGAACGGTTTGGACAGGGATCAGAGGACACGGATATGGCGTCCCTTCTGGCCAAGGCTCTGGACAAATCGGGCCCGTCGAAGATCAGCAGCGTCGCCCAGAACCTGCTGATGAACATGGTCCAGAGTGAAAGCCCCATGATACCGCTGATGCACTTTACCATCCCGTTCCGTTATCAGGAGGAAAATACCTACGGCGAGTTCTTTGTCGACAAGGACTGCAAAGAGCGGCGAGGCGACGCCAAGTCCGCTAAAAATATCTTTTTCACGATACAATCCGATAAATACGGAAATTTTGAAGTGGATCTCCTGGTCCGTGACAAAAGGATCGATCTGGACATCCGCTGCCCCGATAACCTGCTCGCCCCGGTGAAAGAAACCAGGTCCAGGTGGAAAGAGATCATAGAAGCGCAGGGCTTCCGGCTGGCCAACTACGAGGTCGGCGTTTACCAGGAAAGCCGGACCATCTTACAGCGTTTCCCGAAGCTTGCGATGAGGAAGGTAGGCATCGATGTCAAAGTTTGACGGAAATAAAGAAACGTTACGCTGGGAAACGGATAAGGAAAAACTGTCCTCCCTCAGCGTGGCCGCCTTGAAATACGATAAGGATAAGAACAATGCCCCGTGCGTCGTGGCAGCAGGGACCGGATATGTCGCCCAGAAGATCCTGCAGGTCGCCATTGAAAACGGGGTTGCCATTTATCATGACGACAGTGCGGCAACCCTGCTGGCTAAGCTTGAAATGGGCCAGGAGATACCGCCGGAGCTTTACCAGATCGTGGTCAACATTTATATTTCGCTGCTGGATCTGGCAGAGGAGAAAAAAAGATGAAGATCGTGATCCTCGATGGAGATTCCATCAGCCCCGGCATCTGGAAAAACGACCGGTTTGACGAATTCGGCGAAGTGACCGCCTACGGGCGGACGCCTGATGAGGTGGCCGCCGCGCGCATCGGCGATGCCGAACTGGCTGTCACCGACGGTACGAAAATCGGCAGGGAAACCCTTGACCGCTGTACCAACCTGAAATGGATCGGGGTCCTGGCAACGGGATACGACAACGTAGATGTGAAATATGCCAGGGAAAAGGGAATCGCCGTATGCAATTCCCCGGGCTATGCCACCCAGTCGGTGGCGCAGCATTCCTTCGCCCTCCTGTTCCACCTGTGCCACCATCTGAGCACGTATTCCGAAGAGGTGCTTGCAGGTATGTGGAGTACTTCGTTCTGGTCCTACCCCATCATCGAGCTGAAAGGGAAGACCATGGGTATTTTCGGATTCGGGGACATCGCGAGGACTTCGGCGAAAATTGCGGAGGCTTTGGGTCTGAACGTCCTGATCAGCACCGGGCACCCCGACTGTTCTTTAGAAACGCCTGCGGTCCGCTTTGCCGAAAAGGACGAGGTATTTGAAGAAGCCGACATTATTAACCTCCATTGTCCGCTCAGGGAAGACAACGCAGGATTCATCAACCGGGATTCCATCGCAAAGATGAAGGACGGCGTGATCCTGATCAATACGGCTCGCGGGGCACTGATCAACGAAACAGATCTGGCGGAGGCCCTGAAAAGCGGCAAGGTAGCGGGCGCAGGGCTAGACGTGCTTGCGGCGGAGCCCGCCGTCTCCGGCAATCCGCTTGTTGGGCTGAAGAACTGCATTATTACGCCCCATATCGGGTGGAATTCAAAGGAAGCCAGGGACAGGGTCCTCGAAATCACAGTCAATAACTTGAGGGCGTTCCTGAAAGGCAAGCTGCTGAACTGCGTAAACTGACGGTGCTTTACAGACGGGTGCCGGAAAGAAGCGGAAAGGATGGGCAATGTAAACCTGATATCTTTTACAGAGATGGAGAGGCCGGAGCTCATTTCACAAAATTCAGAGTGCAAAAGAAAACCCGGTTATATTTCAGCGTGAACCTGTGAGCTGGAAAC
>DATMXY010000033.1:0-2201 GCA_035561275.1 Anaerovoracaceae bacterium
TTCTCCTACAGACCCAATAATTTTAGCAACAGGAATGGCATCGCTTAAAGCGGATAGCAGCTTCAATCCCTCTCTTTCAGGAACAGAGATCAGCAGGCCTCCGGCAGTCTGCGGATCAAACAGCACATCTGAAACAGCAAGCGAAACCATATCGCTTATCAGCACCTTCCCTTTCAGGTAATCCCGATTGCTGTAAGCGCCAGCCGGAATAATGCCCGTTTCAGCCATTTTAACAGCATCCTTCAACATAGGAACTTCCGCCGCGTTCAACTGAATCGTACATCCGCTTCCGCCGGCCATTTCAAAAGCATGTCCCATCAATCCAAAGCCGGTGACGTCGGTACAGCTGTTTACGGGAAATCTTTTCATAATTTCGGCCGCATCTTTGTTAAGCGCTTTCATTGAGCTTACCATTTCCCTGTAATCGTTATCGGTTAACAGTCCGGCTTTGGCGGCGGTCGTTAATATTCCGGTACCCAATGCCTTAGTTAGTATCAACAAGTCTCCCGGTTTCGCATTGCTGTTCGTTAAAATTTCAGACGGATGCGCAAATCCGGTAACGGAGAGCCCGTACTTGGGTTCCGAATCTTTCAGCGTGTGTCCGCCCGTTATCATGGCGTCCGCCTCCGCCACTTTTTCATAGCCCCCCTGTAAAATTCCCTGAACGGTCTCTTTCGGAAGATTTTCCGGAATGCAGAGAATATTCATGGCAAGCTTTGGGCGTCCTCCCATCGCATAAACGTCGCTGAGAGCGTTCGCAGCGGCAATCTGCCCGTAATCGAACGGATCATCCACAATGGGCGGAAAAATATCTACTGTCTGAATAAGGGCGGTACTGTCATTGATCTTATAGACAGAAGCGTCATCATTGGTATTGAAACCAACCAGCAGATTCGGATCACTGAATTTCGGCAAATGACACAGAACCTGTGTCAGGGCGTCAGGCCCGATTTTAGCAGCTCAACCGGCGTGTGAAGACATATCTGTCAATTTAATATCCATGAGATCACCTCCTCCTTATTCATAAATTGTTTATCAAATATTTATCGCTTGAGAATATTATGAATGGAATCCAGCACATAATCAATATCCGAAATAGTATTAAAATATCCGAAAGAAAACCGCACGGTCCCCTGGGGGAACGTATTTAGTGTCACATGGGCATGGGGCGCACAATGAAGCCCGCACCGGGTCATAATACCAAACTCGTTTTCCAATAAAAAGCCGGCCTCTGCATTGTCAATTTTTTTGAAGTCCAGGGATACTACCGGACACCGGTCATATGCGGTATCCTTGCCGGCGAGCCTAACGGCGCTCAGGTTCTTTATTCCTTCAATAAATCTTTTAGTGAGCTGCGACTCCTTTTCCTTAACAGCGGAAAGGCCTTCCCCAGTAAGAAATTTAAGAGAATGCCGCAAGCCAATGATACCTGGTATATTCAAAGTACCAGGCTGAAACTTATCAGGCAGAAAGTCAGGCATTTCTTCCTGATCCGATATGCTTCCCGTACCGCCTGCGATCAGAGACGTCATTGCCGATGCCGCGCGGCTGCTCAGGACAATGCCTCCGATACCCTGAGGGCCAAGCAGGCCCTTGTGTCCGGGAAAGGCAAGGGCGTCAATCCCATATTCTTTCACATCAATGTCAAAGGCTCCGGCAGTCTGGGCTCCGTCCACGGCAAAGAGAATATTATGCCTCTTGCAAAGTTTTCCTATCTCGTCCAGAGGGGTAACCGTTCCGCAAACATTGGAGCCATGAACAATGAGAATCAGTTTTGTATTCGGCCTGATCAGCACCGCTATTTCGGAAGGATCAAGCTCTCCATTTTCATCACAGGCTGCCTTATCCCATTCCACGCCTTCCTCCAAAAGCTGCCTGATCGGGCGTACAACGGCATTATGCTCCATGGAAGTTGTAATAACATGGTCTCCCTTTTTCAAAATTCCTTTTAAGATCATGTTTAAACTTGCTGTAGCCCCTGGAGTGAACACAACATTTTGATAATGATCAAAATGAAATAAATCACAAAGCAGTTCTTTTGTTTCAAGGACGGATGCTTCCAGGCTGTAGGCTTTTGAATAATTCCCCCGGCTGATATTATATCCGTTATGATCAATATGATCGCCCACTGCCGCGCCGAGTCCCGGCGCTTTTGGAAACGAAGTGCTGCTGTTATCGCAGTAGATTTGTCTCATATGTAT
>DATMXY010000034.1:0-6053 GCA_035561275.1 Anaerovoracaceae bacterium
ACGAAAGAGGGAGATACCGGTTCTCCGGAAGTTCAGGTTGCAATTCTGACTTACAGGATCAACGATCTGAACGAACATTTAAAAATCCATAAAAAGGACCATCATTCCAGGAGGGGGCTCCTGAAGATGGTCGGACAGAGAAGAAATCTTCTTAATTACCTGAAGAACAAGGACCTGGAAAGATACAGAAATCTGATTGCTCGTTTGGGGTTAAGAAAATAATTCTGAAAATCAAAGGCGGGGGAATTTCCCCGCTTTTATTTTAAACGAAGGAAAGAAATTAACAGGAGGAAGTTGTTAATGAGATTTGAAGACTACAGAACATTCAGAACCGCAGTCGGCGGAAGGCTGCTTCAGCTCGAAATCGGCAAGGTATGCGAGATGGCGAGCGGCGCGGTCATGGTGAAATACGGGGACACAGTTGTCAACGTAACCGCCGTATCATCCGCCGAGCCCAGGGCTGACATCGATTTTTTCCCTCTCAGTGTAGACTATGAGGAAAGAATGTACGCCGCGGGAAAAATTCCCGGAGGATTCATAAAAAGAGAAGGAAGGCCTTCCGAGAAGGCGATCCTGAGCTCCAGACTGATCGACAGGCCTATCAGGCCGTTATTCCCCAAAGGTTTTTACAATGACGTCCAGGTGGTCGCCACAGTCATGTGCGTAGACCCCGACTGCTCGCCGGAAATTGTCGGCATGATCGGTTCCTCGGTGGCATTGTCCGTATCCGGCATTCCTTTTGACGGGCCCACCGCGTCGGTGATCATCGGCCTTGTGGACGGCCGTTTTGTGATCAATCCGACCTTAGCGGAACGGGAAGTCAGCGACCTGCATTTGGTGGTTTCCGGTACAAAGGAAGCTATCATGATGGTGGAGGCCGGCGCCAACGAAGTGCCGGAAGACATGATCCTGGAAGCGATCATGTTTGCCCATGAAGAAATCAAGAAACTTATAGAATTCATAGAAGAAGTCGTCGCCGAAGTCGGGAAACCCAAGAAGGAAGTCGTTCTTTACAAGGTCCCCGAGGAGATCGAGGCAGCCGTGAAGGATTATGCCACCGCCAAGATGCGCGAGGCGATCCAGACTTTTGACAAACAGGAACGCCTTGACAATATGGACGCGGTGGAAAAGGAGACAAAGGCACACTTTGCCGAGATCTATCCCGACAATGGGAAAGACATCGCCGCGGTATTATACAGCATTACAAAAGAACAGGTCAGAAGCCTGATCCTCGACGACGGGATCAGACCTGACAACAGAAAAACCACGGAGATCCGGCCCATCTGGTGTGAGACAGGAATCCTTCCCAGAACTCACGGGACAGGCCTGTTTAAAAGAGGCCAGACCCAGGTTTTATCCGTAACCACTCTCGGACCCATGGGCGAAGCCCAGACCATCGACGGCATCGGGGAAGAAGTGGAAAAGCGGTATATGCACCACTACAATTTCCCGCCTTACAGCGTAGGGGAAGCGAAACCCATGAGAAGCCCCGGCAGGCGTGAGATCGGCCACGGCGCTCTGGCGGAAAGGGCGCTGCTGCCCGTACTGCCGAGCGTGGAAGATTTCCCGTACGCCATCCGTGTGGTATCGGAAGTGTTATCCTCCAACGGCAGCACTTCCCAGGCCTCTGTCTGCGGCAGCACTCTGTCCCTCATGGACGCAGGCGTGCCCATCAAGGCGCCTGTAGCAGGTATTGCAATGGGACTCATTGAGCGGGTAGAACCGGACGGTTCCAGCAAGATCGCGATCCTCTCCGATATCCAGGGAATGGAAGATTTCCTTGGCGATATGGACTTCAAGGTTGCCGGCACCGCCAAAGGCGTTACGGCGATCCAGATGGACATCAAGGTCCATGGGCTTTCCAGACAGATCCTTGAAGATGCGCTGAAGCAAGCCTATGAAGGCAGGATGTTCATCATGGGCAAGATGATGGAAGAGATCACCGAGCCAAGACCGCAGCTGTCGCCGTATGCGCCGAGGATCATCTCCATGATGATCGATCCCGACAAGATCCGGACCGTCATCGGCCCGGGCGGAAAGACCATCAACAGGATCATTGCCGAAACCGGAGTGAAAATCGATATCAACGACGACGGCCTGGTATATATCGCAGCGCCGGATATGGAAGCCGCCGAAAAGGGCGTTAAAGCCATCGAGCGCCTTGTCAAGGACGTGGAGATCGGCGAAACTTACGAAGGCGTCGTGACCAGGATCATGAATTTCGGAGCCTTCATCGAGATCCTGCCCGGAAAGGAAGGCCTGCTCCACATCTCTAAGATGGCGAAGGAAAGAGTGGAAAAGGTCGAGGACGTCATGAACATCGGCGACGTCGTGAAGGTAAAGGTAACGGAAATCGACAGTCAGAACCGGATCAACCTTTCCAGAAAAGAACTGCTGTAATTACAAACGTAAAGGGGTTGTCCCCAAAATGATTGGATAAATCATAGCGGGACAGCCTCTTTTTTTATGCCTTTTTCGACAGAATATCCTTTGTAACGGAAGTGTAACTTGAACAGTCACAAACTGTGATGTTAAAATGGATTGAAAAGCAATCATGTTCTGCAGAATTAAATGAGGGGGATAGGGATAATGGCATTCAACAGAAGCAGAAAAATCACAGCCGGCTTACTGACGACCGCAATGCTGGCAGGAACATTTTTAACCGGATTTACATATCAGGACGGGATTGGAAATGTTTATTACGAAACCAAATCTGAAATTTTTGACGGCGCAACCTATTCGGAACAGCTGGCAGGCCACAATGTAAACGGCATCGAACGCGCCTATTTTGTGACCGCCGACACAGGGAATACGGAACTGAAGCCCTATGTATTTGAGGGTGAGGTCACCGGGACTTATACCGTGGGCACCATGGTAGATACACTGGAGAATCAGGGATACAAGGTCGTAGCCGGAATCAACGGAGACCTGTATGACACGGCTACGGGAACGCCCAAAGGCCTGACCATCCATGGCGGAAAGATCAAGACATCCGGATACGCGCCTGAATTCGTCATTTCCTTTGATGAAGACGGCAAGGCTTCGCTTGAGAAAGTAAATCTGGGATATACGCTGAAGGGTACAATAAATGTATCCACCCAGGTGGTCGTTCCCCCGCCGGTGCAAGAACAGCCAACGGCGCCTGACGCGAATAACAATCAGCAAACCGACCCGTATGCCGGATATTCAATCGATCCGACAACAGGAAATCCTATCGATCCCGCAACCGGGTATCCGATCGATCGTGCGACAGGCCGCCTGATTGATCCGTTTACAGGTCAGCTGCTCGATCAGCAGCCGGTCAGCCCTGGAAATGCGCAGCCCCAAAATCCTGCAACTCAGTCGGTACAGCAGTCCACCACAGTCACGGAATATGTCCCCACGGAGTATACCGCTCCCATCGGCTTTTTTAATGTTCCCCACGGAGAGAGCAAGGCGCTGCACCTTTATAACAGGCAGTACGCTCCCACAACGAAAGTCTGGGAAAATTCCGTCGAAGTTATTCTGGATGCAGGTTCTGTTGAAGATGCGGAACCGACAGTCGGCGGCACCATCGAGGCCACCGTGGTGGAAGTCAGAAACGGAACCACCAACACCCCGATCGGAGACGGTCAATTGGTATTATCCGCAGCGGGAGATTCCGCCTATGCGGTTCCCATATCGCAGCTCGTTCCCGGAAGCACCGTTGAAATCAGCGTAGAAAACTGGGAAGGCCAGAACAGTAATCTTAACGAAAGCAAAGAGGCCATCGGCGTCTACTATGTCATGTGCGACAAAGGGCAGGTCATATCAAACGGGACCAACGTGAATCCAAGGACTGCCCTCGGAATCAAAGAGGACGGTTCGGTCATGCTCTATGTACTGGATGGCAGGCAGCCGGGATTTTCGGCAGGCCTCGGGCTTACCGACATGATGAAGCACATGCTGGAGCTGGGCGCCACCACCGTAGTAAATATGGATGGAGGCGGCTCCGCCTCGATGGCAGTCAGGGAAGCCGGGCTCGACGCCAAACCGGCGGTGAAAAATTCCCCTTCCGATGGAACTCAGAGAAAAGTAACCAACGGCTTGCTGCTGGTCTATCAAGACAGAGGCGGCTCAAAAGCGGAAAACCTGCATACCTACGCAAGCCAGCCGCTGGCCATGCCGGGAGCGGAGATCCAGCTTTCCTCCTATGCGTCAAACGACAAGTATGAGCCTGTTTCGTTGCAAAGAAGTGTGGAATACAGTCTCGACAGCGATTCGGACAGTACCGTGGATGAAAACGGCCTGTTCACTGCGGGAAGCGATGTAGGAACCGTTGAAATCGAAGCAAAGAGCGGCAATTTGGAAACTCAGACTCAAATCGACGTTCAGAAGGATATCACCTTTACAACCAACGTGCAGAACCTGATCATCGATCCGGGAAAAACTTCAGATATTAACGTGACGGCAAGATTCGGATACGCGCAGATCGCCAGCAAGGACAGCCTGTTTACCTTCAGCTGTGATCCCAACGTCGGGACCATCGATCCGGAAGGCCTGTTCCAGGCTTCCATGGAAACAGGGATCTCCGGCAATATCTATGTGGCGTATAACGGTGTGACGCAGACCATCCCGGTCCAGATCGGCGCATCCCTCATCGACTTTAAAGATACCGCAACCCATTGGGCAAGAGAATCCATAGGAAGGCTTGCGGCGCGCGGGATCGTCAACGGTATGGGAGATAACTATTATAAGCCTGACGATTCCCTCACCAGAGCGCAGTTCCTGACGATGCTTGCAAAGACCATCTACGGCCTGGATCCGTCCCAGTCGGCGGCCACGGGCTTTGCAGACGTACCTGATTATGAGTGGTTCTATAGCTACGTCAACTGGGGCTACGCAAACGGCATTGTCAATGGCCTCGATGAAGTCACCTTTGCGCCCAACAACAATATCACAAGGGAACAGATGGCCATCATGCTGAGCAATTTCGCCAGAAACACCGGCCTGGTCCTTCCGGAAACCGGCGCCGTGCCGCCGGCCTTTACCGACAGCGACATGATCAGCCCCTGGGCTGCGGAAGCGGTGGAAAAAATCGTATCTTCCGGCATCATGGGCGGATATCCCGAAGGAAATTACAGCCCGCAAGGCAAGGCGACAAGAGCAGAGGCCGCAACGGTGATCTATAAGCTGATCCTGATCCGGGACAATATCGCCAAAGCGAACAACAGTTAAAAACACAGCAGGGAATCAGTTAAAAATCATCCATATTTTCGGTGAACAAAATAAAATAAATTTGCACCCCCAGGCATAGAATGTTTGGGGGTGTTGTTATGAAAAGCAATAAAGTACTTATTATCGTTGTGTTTATAACGGTATTCGCGATCTTTGTATACCAGGTAGTCACATTGGGGACCATCATCTATCAGAATCATTCCGCCATGAAGGAACAGATCCAAAGCACGGCGTCCATCGAGGAGGGAGTCGTCATCCGCAGCGGCCTTCCCAACAGCGGCAAGCTTGTCTTCAGCTGCAATGTGGACTGGGGGGAAGAGGTTATCCCCGATCTGCTGAAGGTGCTCAAGGATAATAACGTCCATATCACTTTCTTTGTCAGCGGCAGATGGGCGGAAAACAATCCCGACCTGTTAAAGGATATGTATCAGGCCGGCCACGAGATACAAAGCCACGGCTACGGCCATAAACTGTGTTCGCAAATTTCCGTGGAAACCGCAAAAGAAGAAATATTAAAAACAGAAAAGGTTATACTGGATATATTAGGAGTTAAAACGAATGTTTTTGCGCCACCGTCGGGGGATTATGACGAAACCACGGTAGAACTGTGCAAAAGCCTCGGATATAAAATGGCTTTGTGGAGCGCAGATACCATAGACTGGCGGGAAGGTTCCACTGCGGAGGTCATTATTGACAGGGTGCTGAAAAAGAATTTGAACGGCGCCGTCGTTTTGATGCATCCGAAAGAAGAAACGGTAAAGGCGCTGCCTGTGCTCATCGAAAAGATCAAGGCGCAGGGGATAGACATCGTCCCTCTTTACAGGCTGTCGCATTAAAGTTATAATGATTAATGGTTC
>DATMXY010000035.1:0-3602 GCA_035561275.1 Anaerovoracaceae bacterium
GCCATGTGCGATATTATGCATTTCAACGAGGCATTTCCGCCCCGTTATTTTATGACGATATTGAATAATTTATTTGGCACGGCAATCAGTTTCACGATTTCTTTGCCCGCCAATAATGCTTTGACTTTCTCGCTCCCCATAACGGCTTCCTCAAGCTGTTCCTTTGAGAGACCGCTGGCGACTTCCAGCTTATCCTTCACCTTTCCGTTCAGCTGGATCACGATCTCAACGGAGTCCTTCACAAGGGCTGATTCGCTCCAGGAAGGCCATTTCTCCGTGTAAATGTAATTTTTGTGGCCCGTATGCTCCCACATTTCCTCGCAGATGTGCGGCGTAAACGGGGACAGTACCAGGATCAGGTTCTCCACGGCCGTTTTCAGCAATCCCGGATTCGGCTCCGGGATCTCCTTGTAGCGGTAAATTTCATTGACCAGTTCCATGATGGAGCTGATGGCGGTATTAAAATTGAACCGGCCGCCTACGTCCTCCGTCACTTTCTTTATTGTGGCGTTCATGGCGTAGTTAAGCTTCTTATCGTCGGCGCTGACCGCCTGCCGGTCAGCCGGAGCGTCCGCGAGCTTTGCATTCAGTTCGAATACAAGCCGGTGGACCCTGTTCAGGAAGCGGTAGCTCCCTTCCACGCCGGCGTCGGACCATTCCAGCTCCTTTTCCGGCGGAGACGCGAACAGGATGAAGAGGCGCGCCGTATCCGCGCCGTATCTGTTGATGATCTCCTCGGGGCTTACGACGTTCCCCTTGGATTTGGACATCTTGGTGCCGTCCTTCAGAACCATGCCCTGGGTCAGCAGGTTGGTGAAGGGTTCGTCGGCCTTGCAGTATCCGATATCATAGAGAAATTTAGTAAAAAACCTAGCATAGAGCAAGTGCAGGATGGCATGCTCGACGCCGCCGATGTACTGATCCACCGGCATCCAGTAATCCGCCTTCTTCTGTTCCCAGATCCGTTCGCTGTTCTTGGCGTCGGTATACCGCAGGAAATACCAGGAGGAATCCAGGAACGTATCCATGGTGTCCGTCTCCCGGGTGGCCTTCCCGCCGCATTTCGGGCAGGTCGTCTCCATAAAGGTCTTGCTGGTGGTCAGCGGGGATTCTCCCCTTCCGGTAAAGACCACGTCGGTGGGCAGCAGCACGGGAAGGTTCTCTTCCTTTTCCGGCACCCAGCCGCAGGCGTCGCACCAGATCATGGGAATGGGGGTCCCCCAGTATCTCTGCCTGGAGATCAGCCAGTCCCGCAACCTGAAGTTGATGGATTCGTTTCCGATCTTTTTTTCTTCCAGATAGTTTATGATTTCATTGATGGCTGTGACATTGTCCATGCCGTTGAACCGGTCGGAATTGATCAGGACCCCTTCCGCCTCAAAGGCCTCCTTCAGGTTGTAAAGGTCGATCTTCGGATTTTTCGGGTCGATGACCGGTATGATATCCAGGTTATATTTCACGGCAAAGTCGAAGTCCCTCTGGTCATGGGCGGGGACCGCCATGATGGCGCCCGTTCCGTAATCCATGAGGACGTAGTTGGCGATATAGATCGGGACCCTCTTGCCATTCAAAGGATTCACCGCGTACCTTCCAAGGAAGGCGCCCTCTTTTTCCAGGGTCGTGGCGGTCCGTTCGATATCCGTCATATACTGGAGCCTGTCAAGGAATTCATGGACCGGGGCTTCGTATTCCGCGCCGGCGATGAGATCCTTCACATAGGGATGCTCGGGAGCCAGCACCATATAGGTCACTCCATAAAGGGTGTCGGGCCTTGTCGTGAAGATCCTGAGCTTTTTATCAAAGCCTTCGATCTCGAAGTCCACTTCTCCGCCGACACTTTTTCCGATCCAGTTTTTCTGCATGATCCGGACCTTGTTGGGCCAGCCTTCCAGCTTGTCGAGATCGGCCAGCAATCGGTCCGCATAGTCGGTGATCTTCAAGTACCACTGATCCAGGTCCTTCTTTCCTACCGGCGTGGAGCAGCGCTCACAGACGCCGTCCACCACCTGCTCGTTGGCCAGTACGGTCTGGCAGGACGGGCACCAGTTGACCGGATTCTTTTTCTTATAGGCGAGGCCGTTTTTATAAAATTGGATAAAAATCCATTGCATCCATTTGTAATAATCCGGATGGCAGGTTGCGACTTCCCGGTCCCAGTCATAGGAAAGTCCCAGCTGTTTCAGCTGGCTTCTCATCTCCGCAATGTTATCCCAGGTCCAGACGTTGGGATGGATGCCATGCTTGATGGCGGCGTTTTCCGCCGGCAGCCCGAAAGAGTCCCAACCCATGGGGTGAAGCACGTTGTATCCGTTCATTTTCAGGTATCTTGTGGCAACGTCGCCGATGGAATAGTTCCTGACATGGCCCATATGAAGTTTGCCGGAAGGATAGGGGAACATCTCAAGCAGATAGAACTTCTTTTTGCTTTGCTCTTCCGTCGTTTTGAAAAGCTTGCTCTCCTCCCATTGTTTTTGCCATTTTGCTTCGATTTCACTGAAATCATAGCGCTCAATCATTTGATTAACCTCCGTATATTAGCCCGCCCAATCTGCTTTGCAGATTGTCGGCGGACTTATGCAAGGAAATCACAAATCTTCGATTTGTAGATTTCTACTGCGTCTATTGCTGCATCTCGTCCTCGTCGATTTCGATGAAATTGCAGTCGCTCCATACCTTTTCAATATTGTATCTTTCGCGCTGTTCCACCGTAAATATATTTACAATGACATCTCCGTAATCCATCAGGATCCAGCCTGAAGTCTTTTTTCCCTCCACGCTCCTCGTCAGAACCCCCTCCTTTGCAAACTGATCTTCCAGTTCGTCCGCCAATGTGCCTACCTGACGTTCCGATCCGCCGGAAGCGATAACGAAATAGTCCGCAAAGGAAGACTTTTCCTCAATGTCGATGATCACTACATCCAGAGCCTTTTTCTTGATCAAAACGGCTGCTGCTTTCATGGCGATATCTCTGTTACTCATTCTCTTTTTCCTTCTTACCCTTTCCTTTCATTTGCGCTTTATATTCTTTTGATTTTAAGTTTTTTATTTGTTTTTCCATTCATCATTTACTTTCATTGTTTGCGTCAGTCTGTCCCGGGCGTTTACCGTATCCTGGTGTAAATACTGGCCTTTGCATTTCACGTACTCGATGGAACGCTCCAGCGCGGCAAGACAGGCTTCATCCAGGTCCCGGTACGCCAGTTCGCGGATCTCCCCGACCCCGGGATAATCCCGGTTCGGTTCTATGGCGTCCGCAAGATAGAGGATCTTTTCCAGTCTGGACATATCCGCCCTGCCGGTGGTATGAAAACATACTGCATTGATGATATCCGGGTCCGTAATGTGAAAGTCCCTTTCCATGATACGGGCGGCAATTTTGCCATGGGCAAGATTGGCGTTGTTCAGATACACCGGCGCAAGGCCAAACCGGCCGACATATTCGTTGAGCTTGTTTTTATCGATACCCCGAAAAAAATCATGAAAAAGAGCGGCAATTTCGGCTTTTTCCATATCCGCTCCGTACCGCTGAGAGAGCTTCCGTGCCTCCTCCGCAACTGCATAGGTATGGATCCGCCGTTTTTCCGACATATGGCCTTCAATAT
>DATMXY010000036.1:0-3798 GCA_035561275.1 Anaerovoracaceae bacterium
ATATAAGAGGTATCGTAATGGGACAAGCAACAATTAAAAAAATTGCCGAGCTTGCCAATGTATCCAGGGGAACAGTTGACCGGGTATTACATGAACGCCAGGGTGTGAAACCGGATGTCAGGCAAAGAGTGCTTGAAATCGCAGAAGCACTGAATTATACACCAAATCTGATCGGGCGTTCTTTAGCCAATCTGCACGACGACGTCAGCATCGGCATTGTCCTGTCTCCGCAGTATAATCCCTTCATTAAGGACATCCTGAAAGGCGTCCGCGCGGCGAGCGACGAATTTAAGCCTTTCGGTTTCAACGTCATCGTAAAAGTGCCCGACACGCTGGATCCTTCCGAACAGCTGGAAATATTGGATCAATTGGAGGAACAGGGTATCAGCGGCATATCCATGATCCCCCTTGATACCGAGGCCATCCGGAACAAGTTGAATGAATTGGACAGAAAAGGCATCCCGATTGTGACATTCAATTCACCGATGAGCGGAATCAACGATCTCTGCTTTGTCGGCCAGGATCATATCTGCGGCGGGACCTGTGCCGGCGGCCTGATGGGCAAATTGCTGCCGGACGGCGGCAAGGTCGCCATGATTATCAGCTCCCATAACCTCACTTGCCATCAGGAAAGGCTTTCCGGCTTTAATGAGAAGCTCAGCGCCTGCCATCCTGACCTCGAGGTGGTTGAGATTGCGGAAAACGCCGACCGGGACGACCTGGCGTTTCAGCGCACGTTTCAGTTTGTTCAGAATTATCCCGATCTGGCCGGTATTTACATAGCGGGCGGCGGTATACTTGGATTGGGGCAGGCGTTAAAGGCTACCGAAAAAGCCGGAAAGATCAAGGTAATTTGTCATGACTTCATCGACGACGCCGTTCGGCTTTTAAAAGACGGCACCATTGATTTCGCCATCGGACAGAATCCGGAGCGGCAGGGCTATCTGCTGGTAAGCCTGCTTTTTGATTATCTGGTCAAGAAAGAAATGCCCCCCGTAAAATTCGTGGAAATGCCGGTTGAAATCGCCACGGGAGACAGTTTAAAGCTGAAGTGATCGCCTTTTCAGGGTGATTGCTTATGAAACATTATCGCATTTGCGTATTGGAGAAAATACAATGAACATACTTGATAGGATCAAGCGGGGAGAAAAAGGAATCGGTGTTTATTCCTGCTGCAGTTCGAATCACTTTGTGCTTGAAGCAACGATGACTCTGGCGCAAAAAACAAATACGGACCTGCTGGTCGAATCAACTGCGAATCAGGTCAATCAATCCGGCGGCTATACCGGCATGACTCCTTTGGATTTCCGCCGGTATGTAACCGGCCTGGCTGAAAACATGAACTTCCCAACCGACCGCCTCATTCTGGGCGGCGATCACCTGGGTCCCCTGACCTGGAAGCATCTGCCGGAGCCCGAAGCAATGGGGCATGCAAAGAGATTGGTTGAGGATTATGTCGCCGCGGGATTTACGAAGATTCATCTGGACACCAGCATGCGGCTTGCTTCCGACGATCAGGACAAGCCGTTATCCGACGCCGTTATCGCAGGACGCGCCGCATTTTTGTGCCTTGCGGCCGAAGAAACGTTCGGAGAAATCAAAAAGACCAATCCGGAAGCAAAGCCGCCTTATTACGTGATCGGAAGCGAGGTTCCCGTACCCGGCGGAGCTCAGGAAAATCATAATACGTTGGAAATAACCCGGCCGGAAGACTTCATCGCGACGATCGAATCCTTTCGCAGCGCCTTTTCGGCACTAAACCTGAACCCTGCCTGGGACAGGGTGATCGGCGCCGTTGTCCAGCCCGGGGTGGAATTCAGCGATACGGAAGTGATCCGTTACGACAGTCCGGAAGCGCAGGCACTGTGCCGGGCATTGGACAGGTATCCGAACCTCGTATTTGAAGGCCATTCAACGGATTACCAGACCAGGGAAAGTCTCCGCGCCATGGCTCGGGACGGTATCGCCATCTTAAAGGTCGGGCCTGCTCTGACGTTTGCTCTCCGCCAGGGCCTCTTTGCTCTGGAATACATAGAGTCCGAATTGATCCTTGACAGTTCAAAGCGATCTGATTTCAGAAAGGTTCTGGAAGCGGTCATGCTTGAAAAGCCTGTTTATTGGAAGGGCTATTATAATGGAAACGAAGAAGAATTGCGTTTTAAAAGGGCCTTCAGCCAATCGGACCGGTGCCGGTACTATCTGAATGATCCGCGGGTTGAAAGCAGTATTGATCTCCTGATTGGAAATTTATCCGGAGCAGACATTCCCCTCACCCTCCTCAGTCAGTTTCTCCCTGCCCAATGCGGCAAGGTCCGCGAAGGACAACTCGCAAAAACGCCCCTTGCTCTGCTTTGGGACGTGATCGGGAATACGGTCGAAGACTATCTCTATGCCGTTGCGTATTAAAGTCATACTCACACTTTAAAGTCATATTCACACTTTTGAGGCGGTCAGGATGATTCTCTGCTATTTCTGTTGTGTCGATATCTCTTTCTTGGCCTGCGTTTCGCGCCGCTCTCGTTCTCTTTCCTCGGCTCAGTTTTCACAGGTTCAGCAGGTTCAGGTATCGCCGGAGGATAGGGGTGATCCTCATTGACAGCTATCTTTTTAGCTATGAGTTTTTCAATGTCTTTCAACAGGGGCCTTTCTTCCGTATCACAAAAGGAAAGCGCCGCGCCCCCCAGTCCCGCCCTTCCCGTCCGTCCAATCCGATGAACATAGGTCTCGGGTACATTGGGCAGATCGTAATTGATCACATGGGACAATTCATTGATGTCAATCCCTCTCGCAGCGATATCCGTTGCGACGAGGACCCTTGTGTTTTTCTCTTTGAAATTATTTAAAGCCTGCTGCCGCGCGGCCTGGGATTTATTTCCATGAATCGCCTGGGCCCTGACGCCCGCCTTCACCAGATCTTTGACGACTTTATCGGCGCCATGCTTTGTTCGCGTAAACACCAGGGCTGAGGCAACGGAGTTATCCTTTAAAAGATGGATCAGAAGAAGCTTCTTGTCTTTTTTATCGACAAAATAAACAGTTTGATCAATGATGTCCACAGTGGACGATACGGGCGTAACGGCAACCTTAACCGGATCCGACAGGATAGATTCGGCAAGCTTTGTGATTTCTGCCGGCATCGTCGCCGAAAACAGCATATTTTGCCTGATCCCGGGTAAATGCGCAATGATTTTTTTTACATCGTTGACCATTCCCATATCCAGCATCCGGTCTGCTTCATCCAGCACAAAAAACTGCACGTGGTGAAGGTTAACAAATTTTTGGTTCATCAAATCAAGCAGTCTTCCCGGGGTGGCGACCAGAATATCAACTCCGGCTTTGAGGGCATCCGTCTGTGGTTTTTGGCCGACGCCTCCATAGATTACAAGGTTTTTAAAGCCCAGATTCTGCCCATAGGTTGAAAAGCTTTCTCCGATTTGAACCGCTAATTCCCGGGTCGGCGACAGTATGAGCGCTTTGATCGTTCTTGGCGATTTTCGGTCTCTTTTTTCCAGCGCAAGCTTTTGTAGGATGGGAACCGCAAAAGCCGCAGTCTTACCGGTCCCTGTCTGCGCACACCCAATCAGATCCCTGCCTTCCAACAACAGAGGTATCGCTTGCTGCTGTATATCGGTCGGTATTTGATATCCTTCCGTTTTTAATGCCTCCCGGATAGGAACGATTAAGTTCAGTTTTTCAAATAACATGAAATCTCCTTTTACGATTGTACTTTGTCAACCGATGCTGTTATGACATAATAAAAAACGGATGACATTTAAACGATTTAAACTATCATCCGAA
>DATMXY010000037.1:0-6557 GCA_035561275.1 Anaerovoracaceae bacterium
GATATGGATCTTATTATGGGTATGAACAGCGGATCGTCTTTTGACGGTATCGACGTTGTTCTGTGCGAAACGGAGATGGATGCGGACGGTTTCCCGAAAAAGCCGAAATTTATCTGCGGAGGTTCTTACAATTGGCCGGAGAGTATTGCAGATATCGTTAAGGACGCCTTCGTCAACAAGGTGGATATGATCGGACTTAACAGATTGAACTATGAATGCGGCGCAGTTTTTGCCGAAAAGGCGGTTCAGTTCATGGAGGAACACTCCATTGATTCCAAGGACATAAAAGTTCTGGGACTTGATACGCAGACGATCTATCAGGAACAGCCCGAACACGCGGCTATCGCGTCAATGAGCGAGGATGAGAAGGCGAAATGGCCAGAGCGCTGGCTCTCCGGCGCATATCCCGCCGGTATGCAGATGGGAGAATCTTCTGTTATAGCCAATCTGACCAATATCGATACGGTGACGCATTTTCGCCCGGCAGATCACACTTTCGGCGGCAGTGCGGCTCCGTTGATGCCCTATCTGGATTTTATCCTTTTCAGGAAAGATGATCATCCCTCGATGACGCTGAACATTGGCGGCATCGCCAACCTGCACGTCGGCTGCTCCGACAGGCGTGCAATGTACGGCTTTGATACCGGTCCCGGAAATGTCATCTCAAACTATATGATGCACAAGCTTTTTGGCCGCGAGTATGACAAGGACGGCGAGACAGCATCAAAGGGTAAAGTCGACGAGACTCTGCTCAATCATTTTATGCATCATCCGTTCTTTGACAGGCCTGTTCCGCGTTCTGGTTGGATCGCCGATTACAGCGCTGAATATATCGACAGCGTTATTGCCGGATTCCCCGCTCTGGCAAAGGAAGATTTCATCGCTACCGCTTGCGCATTCACCGGCGCGGCCGTTGCACGAAGCATGGTGGATAATATTCCTGATGAGATCATCAAGAACACCGACACGCTGTACGCAAGCGGCGGCGGTACAAGAAACCCGCAGATAATGAAGGAGATCCAGGCGCGCATTCCTCAGAACATAAGAGTGACGACCTCTGCTGAGATCGGGATTCCTCCGGAGTATAAAGAAGCTATTAAATTTGCAACGATTGCCTATTCAACGATCAATCATGTGCCAGGCAACATACCGGCGGCAGGTCATGCTTCCCAGTATGCCATCCTCGGTAAGATTGCCCTTGCTCCCAGGAATATAAAGGGCGGAGCAAAACTGTAATCAAGTTTCTATACGCTATACATTAGTATAGAAAAAAATAGTGAAAGGAAAAGAGAAAGATGAAAAAGCATGTTGTATTGATGGTCGCTGTCCTCATGGTGTTCGCTCTGGCCGCCTGCTCCTCCGCGCCCCCCGAAGAGCGCGAAACTGCCGATCCGGGAACTGCTGCAGAGACAGACGCCGGGATCAAGATCGGTGTATCCTTTGGACAGAACGTACATCCTTTCTTCGTGGCAATGCAGAAAGGGATTGAAGCCGCTTGCGCTGACTATGGCATCAACGCGGATAATTACAAGTTCCTGGCCGCTGACAGCGTTCTGGAAACTCAGGTCACTCAGATTGAGAACCTGGTCACAATGGGCTGTGATGTTATCCTCCTTAACCCCTATGATTCCGATGGCGTAAAAAATGCAGTTGCAGCAGCTATCGAAAAAGGCGTTGCGGTTATCACAATCGATATCGACTGTGAAGGTTCTACGGCATTCGTTGCTTCCAACAACGTGGAAGTTGGTAAGATGCTCGGTGAGTATATCGTTGAAAAACTCGGCGGCAAGGGTAAGATCGCAATGATCTCCGGTATCTCTGTCACCTCTCTGAAGGACAGGACCGAAGGCTTCAAGGCTGCTATCGAAGGCACTGATATCGAGCTGGTTGCCGAGCAGCAGACTGCTATGCAGCGTGACACGTCTCTGCAGTCCGCTGAGACGATCCTTCAGGCCAATCCGGATATCGATGCTTTCATCGGTGTCAACGAGAACTCGGGTATGGCGATCCTGAGTGCGGTGACGGGCGCCGGGCTTCCTGACATTATAATAACCACCGTTGATGCAACAGCCGAGAACATGGTTGCTATTCGTGACGGCAAAGTTGCGGTCGGCGTATCGCAGGATCCTTATCAGATGGGTTATATAGCGGTTGAGCAGGCTATCAAATCCTCCAAAGGTGAACAGATCGACGAGTTTACCGAGGTTCCGATCTCTTATATGACTCAGGACAATGTACAGGAGTACATTGAAAGAGAAGAAGGATATGGTGTAGAAGTCGAATAATAGTTCCAGGATATTGACTGTGGAGGCCATCTGCCTTGAATTGGCAAATGGCCTCCATTACAGGGAATATGAGGTGAGATTGTGTCCGACGTAATTGTGAAAATGGAAAACATCTCAAAGTCTTTTGCGGGGATAAGGGCTCTGAATAAAGTAAAAATTGAACTGAGGAGGGGAGAGGTTCATGCCCTTGTGGGAGAAAACGGCGCAGGAAAATCCACCCTCATGAAGATTTTAACGGGCGTTTATAACAAAGACGAAGGTGAAATATATATAAGGAACGAACAAACAGGAGAGATGGAGCTGACGGAGGTGAAGGATCCTCTCAGAGGGCAAAGGCTGGGCATGAGCATGGTTTTTCAGGAGTTAAATCTTCTTGAAAACATGAATATAGCGGAAAATATCTTAATCGGAAGAGAACCGGTCGGTAAAGCGACCTTTGTTAACAAGAAAAAACTGAATGAGATGGCCTGCGAAGAACTGGCGAGAGTCCAACTGGACGTTAATCCGCAAATGATGGTTTCGCGGCTTAGCTGTGCACAGAAGCAATGTATTGAGATTGCGAAAGCATTATCTTATAAAGCAAGGGTCGTCGTATTTGACGAACCGACTGCAAGCTTGTCGGAGCAGGAATCCAAGACTTTATTCAATATTATACGTAAGCTTAAATCTGAAGGAGTTTGTATCGTATATATCTCTCACAGAATGGAAGAAATATTTGAGCTTGCCGATAAAATAACCGTATTCAGAAACGGCGAATATATAGACACGGTGAATAATGAGAACGTCACTGAGATGGATCTGATCAAAATGATGATCGGCAAGGATCTCGGCGTAGCGGTCAAATGCGGCAGTAATCATGTCAACCATGAAAATATCGTGATGTCCGTTAAGAATGTTAAGGTATTCCCCAACTCAAAGCCTATAAATTTTGATCTATATGATAAGGAGATCGTTGGTTTCTTTGGACTTGTCGGTGCGGGCCGCACGGAGCTTTCCAGATTGATTTTCGGCATCGACAAGCTTGTGAGCGGAGAACTATATGTCAAGGGCAATAGGGTCAAAATAAGATGTCCCAGAGATGCAATCAATACCGGCATCGGCCTAGTTCCTGAAGACAGAAAACGCCTGGGGCTTGTACTCGGTATGAGCGTAAAGGATAATATGCTCATCTCAAAGCTTGGGCAAATGAAGAGCTATTTCCTTAACAAAAAGAAGCTGAAGGGTATTACAGGCACATATATAAAAGATCTGGGCATTATACTGCGCGATGAAACTCAGGCTGTAAAGGAACTGAGCGGCGGGAATCAACAGAAAGTCGTTATTGCCAAATGGCTTTCCATGACCCCGGATATTCTTATCATGGATGAACCAACCCGCGGTATCGACGTTGGCGCCAAGCAGGAAATCTATTTACTGATGAGAAAGCTTGCCGAATCCGGCAAGAGCATAGTCATGATTACGTCCGAGATTGATGAAATCATGAAAATCAGCGACAGGATCCTCGTTATGCATGAAGGCGATCTGGTTGCCGAACTAACCATTGAAGAAGCTGTTAAAAACAACGTCATTCAAGCTGCGTTTGGAGGAATATCAAATGAATATAAATACGAGAGTTAAATTGAGCGCATTGCGTGAACTTATGCTGGTGGGTGTCGTTATACTTCTGGTAATAATATGGACAATACTTAATCCGCAGTTTATTGCGCTGTCAAACATCACCAATATACTTCGCGTCGCTTCCTATACCGCAATCGCCTCCGTGGGTATGACCATGATCATAGTCGTCGGCGAGATCGATCTGTCCGCGGGATCTCTGGTATGCGCGTCCGGCCTTGTAGGTGCATTGGTTTGCAAAGGGACCGACAGTTGGATCATGGCCGTCTTGGCGGCCCTGGTGCTTGGCGCGGTGGTCGGCGGCTTTAACGGCATATTATGCGCAAAGGGCAAGTTGCCCGGTTTCATCGCAACGTTGGCGAGCATGACGATACTCCGTGGTCTGGCATACATCATAACCGACGGAAATTCGGTCGTATGGAGTAATGAGATATTTACAAAGATCGGTACCGGTTATATAGGCATTATCCCGATCCCTGTTATCATCATGGCTTTGGTCCTGGTATTCGGCGTCATTTTGACGACAAAAATGCGCTTCGGCAGATACATATACTCCGTCGGCGGAAGCATCGAGACCAGCAGATGGTCCGGTATCGCCGTCGACAAGGTAAAAATAACTGTGTTTATCATAATGGGCGTACTCACCTCCATCGCAGGCCTGATCATTACCGCAAGGCTTGGATCCGGACAGCCTTCGGCAGGTACGGGCTTCGAAATGGACTGCATCACGGCGGCAGTCGTCGGCGGCACGAGCATGTCGGGTGGCAAGGGCAAGATCATCGGCACATTCGTAGGCGTTCTGCTTCTGACCATATTGACCAATGGTATGACACTGGTCGGTATAGACACTTACTATCAGCAGGTGTTTAAGGGAGCTATTATAGTCGTGTCCGTCCTTGCTGAAACCAGAAGCAAGAAAGCTGCCTGATTCGCAAGCTTTCGACAAAAATAGAATCAAATCCCCTGAATTTCTCAGCGACAGGCAAAGGACAAGCCTGTATAATAAAGAGAAAGGGGGATTTTTTTATGCAAATAGAATTTGAAATGATTGACGATATTCTGATTGCAAATCTGGATGGCGAACTGGATCACCATACCTCGTCTGTGATCAGAGAAGAGATCGATAAAACTGTGGATGCCTTTCATTCAAAACATCTCATCTTCAATTTCGGAAAAGTAGCCTTCATGGACAGTTCGGGCATCGGCGTCATTATGGGCCGATATAATAAAATTTCACAATTGGGAGGCAGGCTGGTCATTACCGGCTGTAATGAATATATCGACAGGATTCTGGACATGGCGGGCATTTATACCATAGCCGACAGGGTGAAGACTGTTACGGATTCCATTGAAAAATTAGTATCGGAAACCAAGGATGAGGAGGCTTTAGGCGGCAATGAACAATAAAAACGGAAAGGATAAATCTTTCAATCGAATGAAGCTTGAATTTCTGAACCGTTCGGAGAACGAAAGCTTTGCGCGGGTTGCGGTTGCGGCATTTGCGTCCTCTCTGGATCCCACCGTCGAAGAACTGACGGAAATCAAAACAGCGGTATCCGAGGCGGTCAGCAATGCGGTCATACACGCATACCCCGACGGCGACGGCATGGTCACGGTCGAATGCACGATAGATGGAGACAGAAGAGTAATCATTATCGTATCAGACAACGGAATAGGAATTGAAGACGTCGAATTGGCAAGAGAACCACTATACACTTCAAAACCCGGCGAGGAGCGCTCAGGAATGGGTTTCACCGTAATGGAAAGCTTTATGGACAGGCTTGAGGTGGAATCGACGCCCGGAGAGGGTACCAGGGTCACAATGATTAAGAATCTGGATTATGTCTTATGAGTTCCAACTATGTGACAAGAAGCAAGGAAGATACATATGATCTCATCGACCTGGCCAAAGGCGGGGACGAGTGGGCCAGGGAAGAACTGATCAAGCAGAATACCGGTTTGGTCAAGAATATTGCGCTGAAATTCATGGGAACCGGTTATGAGCTTGACGACCTGCTCCAGATCGGCTACATCGGCCTCTTAAAAGCCGTGGACCGGTTCGACAGCAGCTACGGCGTCATGTTTTCCACCTATGCGGTGCCCATGATCCTGGGAGAGATCCGGCGGTATCTGCGGGACGACGGCAGGATCAAGGTGGGCAGGCAGGTCAAGCAGGACATCAAGAACATGAAGCATTTCCAGGAACAGTTCTACAACGAAAACGGAAGATATCCCAAAGTCAGCGAGCTGGCGGATCTGATGGAGATGGAACCGGAACAGATCATAAATTTAATGGAAGCCAGCGATGCGCTGACAAATCTGGAAAGCCTGGACGACCCCGAAAGACAGGAGCGGCAGGGCCGGGAGCCTTATACGGATACGGAGCAGCGCAATATCGATATGATCCACCTGAAGAGCATGATCGGAAAATTGACAAACAAGGAGAGGCAGATCATCGTTCTGAGATATTTCAAGGACATGACACAGCAGCAGGTTGCAAGCATGATGGGAATTTCGCAGGTGCAGGTCTCACGGATCGAAAAACGGGTGCTGACGGCGCTGAGGCAGGAAATGGAGTAATCAAATACAGATTGCGAACATCGAATCGATCACAGGCGCAGCGGATCACTTCCGCTGTGTTTTCTTATGATCATTAGT
>DATMXY010000038.1:0-5012 GCA_035561275.1 Anaerovoracaceae bacterium
ACCTAAATATGTTGAAAATATAGGAGGTTTTGCAATGAAAACAATTAACGTCGGACTGCTGGGACTTGGTAATATCGGAACCGGTACTTACAAAACCCTGGAAATGAATCGTAAGCAGATTGAATCCAATTCAGGCGTTTCTATAAAAATCACAAAAATCCTTGAAAAGGACGTCAACCGTAAACGGGATATCACGGTATCCCCGGATCAGTTTACACAAAATCCCGACGACATTTTCCTTGACCCGTCCATCGACATTGTCATCGAACTGCTCGGCGGTATTGAACCGGCCACCGGCTTTATGCTGAAAGCCATGGAGAACGGAAAGCATGTGGTGACCGCAAACAAGGCGGCGGTCGCGGCCAACTTCGACGCCTTAATGGACGCGGCGAAGCGGAATAAGGTCATGTTCCGTTTTGAAGCCAGCGTAGGCGGCGGCATCCCGATCCTGAACGCCCTGACCACGGCGCTGCTTGCCAATGAATTTGAAGAGATCCTGGGCATCGTCAACGGAACCACCAACTATATCTTAACACAAATGACGGAATACGGCCTCAACTATGCCGATGTTCTGAAAGCCGCTCAGGAAAAGGGCTTCGCCGAAGCGGATCCCACGGCGGACGTGGAAGGCCACGACGTAGCCAACAAGCTTTCCATCCTGATCTCCCTGGTGTTCGGAATCCGCGTCGCTCCAGATGAAATACCGACGACGGGAATCACAAAGATATCCAAAAGCGACATCAAACTGGCGGACCAGTTCGGATACAAGATCAAGCTGCTGGCCACGGCCAGGAAGGTTGGAAACCAGCTGGAGTGCCATGTTCAGCCTGCCTTTGTTCCTAAGACTCACCCCCTTGCGTCGGTGAGCAACGAGTTCAACGCCATTTTCGTCACCGGTAACGCAGTGAACGATCTGATGTTCTATGGAAAAGGCGCCGGCCCCCTGCCCACGGGAAGCGCCGTTATGGGAGATGTAATCGATATTTCAAAAGCCATCGCAAAAGGCGCCGCCTTTGACCATTATACGGAGACCAAAGCGGTGAAAATGCTGCGGTATGTTGGCGAAGGCCAGAACAAATATTACGTCAACATGATGGTCAAGGATGTCCCGGGCGTTCTGGGCAGCATCTCCACCACCTTCGGCGCCTACGGCATCGGCATCGACTCGGTGCTTCAGCTTGCCAAGGATATGACCGAAAGCAGGGAGGTCCCTCTCGTGTTCATCCTTCACGAGGTCACGAGAGCCAGGCTTGACGAAGCGTTGGACAAGATCAGCTCGTCCAAATTCGCCAGCGAGGTCAAGAGCATCATCAGAGTGATGTAATAAATATGTTTGAATTATGATTGAAAAAACCGGAGGAAACATAATGACGTTATACGAGCAATGGAAGGACCTGATCGACAACCAGACGGACGCAACCTTTTCGGCATTCTGGGAAAAGTACAGTTCAACAGAGAAGAGAATCTACAGCGGGATCCTGAGCGAACCGGGGAAAACGGTAACCGGGACCTTCAGGGATCTCGCCGTGAAATATGAGGCGGACCCGGTCATCTTCATGGGTTTTCTGGATGGCATCAGCGCCAGCCTGAAAACGGAGATTGATTTCATGGGTTATGACGAGGAATCGGAAATCAAGCTTGATGTCGATTATGAAAAGCTCTATTTCAATATGCTTGATGCAAAGGCAGACCATCTTCATACCCTGCCCCAGTGGGACGGAATCCTGACGGAGGAGCGCCGGGAGGAAATTGCAAAGGAATTCAGAAAATCCAAGACTGTGATCAAGGAAAAGCTGCCGGGAAGAAACGATCCCTGTCCCTGCGGCAGCGGAAAGAAATATAAAAAGTGCTGCGGCGCAGCAAGCTGAAAAACAGCATGTTGTGAAAACGGAATTCCGTTCGCCGATTCGGATGAAAAAAAGCGCCGCGGCGCTTTTTTTATTGCGTTAAACGGCTGCCAAGAGTTACCAATGGATTCCCTGGTAATTTTCCATTAAAATAATTGTAAGCCGAATTCCCCGCAGGGGGATACCGGGGATCACAATCAGGGGTGAAGCCCGGCGCCTTGTAACACCTGAAAGCTGCATGATACTTATGCGGCAATCAGATGTTACAGAGCACTTACGGCGGGGTTCCTCGATCCTAACCCGTCAGCTAACCCGGGAGGCAAAAGGAGGATAAACTATGCGCAAATCAAAAAACGTTAAATCTATTTTGTTGATCGCACTTATTTCGCTTGCTCTCTCTGTACCGATCACTGCCGACGCCTATACATATACGCCGGGCATCGCCTATTATACCGCGGTGAAGGGCGACTCGCTGTTTAAAATCAGCCAGGTGTTCTATACGAATGTGGATGGTTTGATCAATTTAAACAATCTGAATAGCGTCTCAGTGAACATCGGACAGGTCCTGAAGGTCCCGGCGGATACTTATACCGTGCAGAGAGGAGATACACTGTTCCTGATCGCCAAGAAATATAAAATGCCGCTCAGCGAATTAAAAAGGGCGAACAACATCTACACCGACAACCTTAACGTCGGACAGAGGCTTACGGTGCCCCTGCCCAACTCTTCCGGCTCAGCGGGGTCCTCTTCCGGCGGCACAGCTTCAGGAGGAGCATCGTCAGGCGGCGGCACCGATCAAACTCCGGCCAATCCGGCGTCTTACTCCGCCGAAGATCTGGACGTGCTTTCCAGGCTGATCATGGCAGAAACGCAGACCGAGCCATACCAGGCGAAGGTGGCGGTAGGCGCAGTCGTATTAAACAGGGTTGAAAGCGGTTTATTCGCAGATTCGATCAAAGGCGTTGTCTACCAGAACATCAACGGCTATTACCAGTTTACGCCTGTAGTCAACGGCTGGATCAACAATCCTGCCAACGCGGATTCCATCAAGGCCGCAAAGGAAGCGCTGAACGGCGCGGATCCAACTAACGGGACATTATGGTTCTACGACGACAGCACCACAAACACTTTCTTGCTGTCAAAGGAGGTTTCCGTCAAAATCGGCCACATGGTATTTGCATATTGATTTTGAGAATAAGCTCCACCGTGGTATGACCGTGCACGGCCTAATACATTTTATTGAGGCTGTATTTAAAACCGTGTAAATGGCAATAATCTCCAATAAGAAACCAAACAAAAGGAGATAAGACCATGACACAGTTAAATGAAAAGGAAATACAGCTTGCAGCACTGATCAGTGAAGAGTGCGCCACCCCCGCCGAATTGACGGGGAAACTCAAGAGCCTGTTTGCCGGAGCCCTTGAAAAAATGCTTGAAGCTGAAATGGATGAACATCTGGGCTATGAAAAGAACAGCTTCCTCGGCAACAACAGCGGGAACAGCCGGAACGGATATGGCAAGAAGACTGTTAAGAGCGAATGGTGGGAGAGCGAAATAAACGTCCCCCGGGACAGGAACGGCACATTTGAGCCCCAGGTGATCGAAAAGAGGCAAACCCGTACCGACGATATAGAAACCCGGGTTTTAGCCATGTACGCCAAAGGGATGTCCACCCGGGATATCGAGGACCATCTTCGCGACATCTATGGCGTAGAAGCCTCGGCAAGCCTCATCAGCCGGATTACCGACAAGCTGATGCCAGCCGTCGCCGAATGGCAGGCCCGGCCGCTTGATGCAGTTTATCCCGTCGTATTCCTGGATGGGATCGTATTCAAAGTCCGCAAGGACAGCCGGGTAATCAACAAATGCCTGTACTCCGTTCTTGGAATCAGCATGGAAGGCCGCAAGGAAATCCTGGGGATGTGGCTGTCGGAAAACGAAAGTGCGAGTTTCTGGACAACCGTATGCAACGAACTGAAAAACCGGGGCGTGGAGGATATCCTGATCGCCTGCCGTGACAACCTTTCCGGGTTTTCTTCCGCGATTGAAACAGTATTTCCGAAAACAGAGCAGCAGCTTTGCGTGATCCATCAGATCCGCAATTCAACAAAATATGTGCCGTACAAGGACATCAAGCCGGTTATGGCAGACCTGAAGCGTGTTTACGGTGCATCGACTCTGGATGAGGCAGAATACCGCCTGCCGTCCTTAAGGTTAAGCTAAGGCCATTCCTTATGAATATTCATGACAGCAACTCCGCCTTATAGGAACTACGAACCAATGGTGCGGCAGCCACATGTATGAAACCTAAACCCAATCCAATTCTCCGGTACTCTTCAAAAACATCCGGATGGATATATTTTATCACCGGATGGTGCTTTTTTGTAGGTGCCAAGTATTGCCCGACCGTAACCATGTCACAGCCCGCATCTCTTAAGTCTTTGAAAACCTTTATTACTTCATCTTCTTCTTCACCTAACCCCACCATCATACCTGACTTTGTAATGATACTCCTATCCATCAATTTAATATTTCGCAAAAGCTCAAGTGATCTATTATAAACTGCCATGGGCCGTACTGTGGGATAAAGTCTAGGTATCGTTTCCACATTGTGATTCATTATATCCGGTTTTGCTTCTACTATTTTTTCCAAGGAATCCTTACTCCCAAGAAAATCAGGTATCAAAACCTCTATTTTGACTTGCTGATCCAACTTTCTTATTTCCCCAATTACGTCATAATAATGTCCCGCTCCGCCGTCCGGTAAGTCATCTCTGGTAACAGAAGTTACTACTACGTGTTTCAGGCCCAATTCCTTCACGGCCTGAGCCACATGCAAAGGCTCATTACAGTCTATCCGCTCTGTTGAGCCCTGAGTAACATTACAAAAAGTACAATTACGGGTACAAACCCTGCCCAGTATCATAAAAGTTGCTGTTTTCCTAGAAAAACACTCCATGAGATTGGGGCAGTTAGCCTCCTCACAGACAGTATGAAGAGACAGCCTGCTTAACAACTCTTCTACCTGATCCATGTTTTGCCCACATTGAACCCTTATTTTTAACCAATCTGGTAAGCGTTTATTCATAATTTCCTCTATACCGCCGCCAGGCGGCGGCACAAACATTACCTCAATACGATATTTGAAATTGTCAAAGTTTATAC
>DATMXY010000039.1:0-2148 GCA_035561275.1 Anaerovoracaceae bacterium
TTTCAACTTTTATACAGGGGACAAGAGCCCTCTACGATTATGTCGATCATAATAACATGATCTGCCTGAAACCCGTCGATTACACGAACGATGTCGCTGTTATCGCTGCGAACGACAATATGGTGGCAATCAATTCGGCGCTGGAAGTTGACCTTATGGGCCAGGTAGTCGCGGATTCCATCGGATGCAAAACATTCAGCGGCGTCGGCGGACAATTGGACTTTTTACGCGGCGCTGAGCAATCAAAAAACGGAAGACCGATCATCGCGCTTCCTGCAACTGCTAAAAACGGCGCTATTTCGCGGATTGTCGCAGCCTTGAAGCCGGGAACTCCGGTTACTACGACGAGGCAGGATGTCCATTATGTCATAACCGAATATGGCGTCGCCAATTTATACGGGAAACCGATCAGGGAAAGGGCAAGGCTGCTTACCGATATCGCAGCCCCGCAGTTCAGAGAACAGCTGGAAAAGGATTTCTTTGATTATTATAAAAAAATAGGGGAATAAGCTCGTTAAAGGAGAGGTAAAATGATCCTGTCATTGGCAGCGCCGGGCAAATATCTTCAGGGAAAACATCTTCTCAGAGGTTTATACACGCATGCGGCGCATTTGGGTTCAAAATTTGCGCTGCTCACAGACAAAACCGTGTATGAGATCATAAGGGAAAAGGTGGAGGAAAGTTTTGCCGCGTCAGAAGGCAGATATGGAGTCATACTATATAACGGCGAGTCCACTCGGGAAGAAGCAGATCGGGTAGCGGAAATCATCAAAAGGGAAAGGTACGATGTGATCATAGGCGCCGGCGGCGGAAAAGCGCTGGACACGGCCAAGCTGACAGCCGATATCCTTTCTTTGCCCCTTGTAATCGTTCCCACCGCCGCTTCTTCCGATGCTCCTTGCAGCGCAATGTCTGTAATTTACGATACCAACGGCACATTTGTCGTATCTGCAAGAATGAAAAGGAATCCGGATATCGTTTTAGTCGATACCGCCGTCATTGCCAATGCGCCTGTCAGGACTCTGGTGGCAGGTATGGGCGATGCATTTGCCACATATTATGAAGCCAGGGCCTGCGCCCAATCGGGAGCATGTAATTTTTCGGGCGGCACAGCTTCAGAGTCAGGTTATGCACTTGCAAAATTATGCAATGAGCTGCTGCTGGAATACGGATATAAGGCAAAGCAGGACGCTGAAATGAAGCAATGGAGCACGGCGCTGGAAAAAGTAGTCGAGGCGAATATCTATTTAAGCGGTATTGGATTCGAAAACAACGGCTGCGCCATCGCCCATGCGATGTACAGCGGAATGACTGCGATTCTGAAACCGTTTCCGGCTTTGCACGGCGAAGCGGTCGCCTTTGGCACGATCGTTCAGCTCGTAACCGAACGAATGTTTAAGACAGACCAAGCGGAATTTAATCAGGCTGTTGAATTCTATAAAAAAGTAGGTTTGCCGCTGACGTTTGAAGACATGGGCATCAGGCAGCCTTCCAACGACCAGCTTTACCTCATTTCGGAAGCGGCCTGCACGAAAAGCAGGAATGCGTTTAATATGCCGTTTAAAATCACCCCTGAAATCATTTACGATTCAATTATAACAACGCTTCGCTTGTTTGGCCGCGATAAAACCGGATCGATGTCGATTGGAAGTGAGGATGCCTGCCATGAATTTGTTTGATTTGAAAGGGACGGAAGCTTTCAATAAAGCGCTTGATGTTCTGGGAGATATCGATATCCTGGTCAACAACGCGGGGACCCAGATCAGGCATCATACGATGCGGCCGACTACGTGCACGGCACAATCATAACGGTGGACAGCGGCCAGATGGGCCGCTGAGCAAGAAACAGTCTATATATTTTGCTTCAAAGCCGGAGACAGAATGGTATCTGTCTCCGCTTTCTTAAAACGTTGTTTTAAGCCTGATTATGTTATATAATCAACGTAAATCATTGCACGGAGGTGGTTATATGGAAGAAAAAGTTACCAATATCAGTAATTTTTTAGTCAACACGCCCATCGGCATTATTTTAACCAACAGTGAAAACCGTATTAAATTTTTAAATTCTTCGGTGGAAAAATTCCTTGACATTAAAACGAAAGAGGCGGTTGGAAAAAAATTGACGGAAGCCGTGCCGGAATTCAAGGA
>DATMXY010000040.1:0-3767 GCA_035561275.1 Anaerovoracaceae bacterium
GTATTTCATAAAGGAAAACTGCTGTTTAATATCAAACATTCTCATGCGCCTCCTTTATTCCAAAGTATTTCTTTCTGCTGAATACCTTCGACTCCGCGATGACGTCCACATAGATCTGGGTAACGACGACCGCGGTAAACAGACTGGTAAGGATACCGATCATCAGCGTCATCGCAAAGCCCCTTACAGAGCCTGTCCCAAGCTGATAGAGCACGATGCCGGCGATCATGGTCGTGATATGGGAGTCGATGATGGTTCCAAGTGCCCGTTTGAATCCGGAAACGGCCGCGACCCGGATGGTTTTTCCGTTCTTGATTTCTTCCCTGACTCTGGAGAATATGATGACATTTCCGTCAACCGCCATACCGATGGACAGAATAAAACCGGCGATTCCGGGCAGTGTCATAACGCCGCCCATGACCACATAAATCCAGAATACGATCGGGATATACATCAGCAGCGCGATATTGGCCGCCATCCCCATGATCCGGTACATGGTAAGCATGATAATGAAAATAAGAGCGACGCCGATAACGCCTGCGATTATGCTCATCCAGAGCGCATCCATACCGATGGACGGTCCGACGACGGAAGTTTCCACTTCTTTCAGTTCCACCGGGAGCGCGCCGCCGCGGATCAGCGCGGACAGGTTGGTCGCCTCATCCTCGGCAAAACCGCCCCTTCCTCCCGCGGTGATAATGGCTTCTCCGTTTGGTATCACATCGTGGACCACCGGC
Source organism: Anaerovoracaceae bacterium (assembly GCA_035561275.1). Lineage (GTDB taxonomy): Bacteria > Bacillota > Clostridia > Peptostreptococcales > Anaerovoracaceae > Anoxybacterium. The sequence continues at coordinate 738 of DATMXY010000040.1, forward strand.
GATGAGATAACTTGTCCATCAAGAATGATCATGATGGCACTGGAGGGGACGCCGTCCGTAGTTGATTTTATCCTTCCGTTTATAATATCTGTTGTTGCCTGCTTAAAGGCTTCTGCGCCTTCCGACGTGAATTTCAGTCCGATGGCATAGCCGCCGTTTTCCTTATCCTGCTGTATTCCGGCGTCCTTAACCTGGCTTCCGTCCAGGACGAGTTTTCCGTCCGCTGTGACAAACTGCAGCTGTGCGGTTTTACCGATCGCATTGATCGCGTCTGTCGCGTTCTCCGCTCCCGGAAGCTCAACTCTGATGCGGTTTTCACCTTCTATCATGACGACCGGTTCAGACAGGCCAAGCTGATTCACTCTCTTTTCAATGACTGCCTGTGTCTGAGACATCAGTTGTTTTAAATCGCTCCCCGTCGCGTTGGTCTGCGCCTCCATGACTACGTAAACTCCGCCCTTCAGATCAAGCCCCAGTTTCATCTGGTCCTTGATCGGCGCGAAGGAGCCTATTCCCATCAGGGTCACATACCAGCCGAAAAGGATGATGACAGACAGAATTACTGCCAATGCCTTCTTCATAGTACTTTCCACCTTCTATTCTCTTTCGTATAGTGTAATATATTTTACTACTAATTTACAGTTCCTACAAGCGAAATCATTCAAAATGCTGTAGTATGTACAAACCGGCTTGTCCGGTTTGTACATACTACAGCAGGCGTCAGTCATTGACGCCTGCGTTCAGGCCTTCAGGTTGACGCCGATCATTCCTCCGATACTTCCGGAGAGGATCGGGATCACGTATTTCACAAGGCCTGTTCCCACCTCGATCCCCGTCGTGAACGCAAGCATATAAAACGCCATGAGGATCAACAGGAATATCGCCGAATATAAAGCCCCGTAAACAAATCCTTTTTTCTTTATGTAATTTCCTGTGTACATGCCGAGAAACAGGCAGGAAAAGCTGAGCGCGCCGATCATATAGTAGATCGCCCACCCTTCCGGCGCCGGCGTCAGCTTGACCGCTGCGCTTACTAACAGTGTTAACAAAATGAACAAAATAAATGCATATAACAAGCCCTTCAGGTTTTTCCGAACCATTTCCATAATATCCTCCTATCCAGAACTGCAGACGCGGCGTGCTGCAGGCCTCCTTTTTCGACGAGACAGGCCGTTACCGCCGATGGGCAGACTTACCCAAAGCTATTCTGTTACATTATATTTTCCGGCAGGGGAATTATACGATAAAAAATCCCCAAACACACAGCATTTGGGGATTTTAAGCGGAGCACAATCTGCTCCGATATGGATTTCGTTCCGGCACCATTGCTAGATCGCCAGTAATTCAGAGTACCGGTTCAACTGTTACTTACTCGGCCGCATTTTCTGCAAACCGCATCAGAACTGTGGCTACCTGTGCCCGTGTGGCAAATCCACCCGGTGTGAGGGTCTCAGCGGTGGTGCCGTTGATCAGGCCCTCGGCGCCGGCCCACTGTATCGCCGGCTTTGCCCAGCTGTCCACACTGGCCGCGTCTGTGAATGCCGACAGGTCCGCAGCCCCGGTGACGTCATGCTGCTTGTAACCCGCATAGCGGTACAGAATCGCCGCCATCTGCTCCCGGCTCACATTGTTGTCGATCCCGAATAAGCCGTTGCCATAGCCGCCGACGATGCCGTTGGCAGCTGCCCACGTCGCGGCGTCCGTATACCACTGGCCGGATTTCACATCCTGGAAGGAGTTGTCCGCCCCGGCCACGGCAGGCCGGCCCTCCATCCGGTAGAGCACCGTCACCAGCATGGCCCGGGTCATCTCGGTTTTCGGGCTGAAGGTCTTGGCGGTGGTGCCGTTAAACAGCTTGTTTTCCAGGGCATATTCCACTGCATCATAGTACCAGTCTCCGGCCTTCACATCGGAGAAGGGGTTCTTCCAGGCCACCTCATATCCCACCACATAAGCGGATAGATGGCTGGTGGTAAAGGTCGCTAGCCCTGTGGATGCATCGTACCGGCAAGAAAGCTTTTCCAGTGTTCCGCTGTCGGTCAGATACCAAACGGTGACGCCATCCGCACCCTCTCCGGATTTCAACGTGTAGGGCAGAGAGATGGTAATGGATTTGCCGCCGAAGCTGCTGATATGCTCTCCGCCGCTTAGGATAGAGATGTCATACACGGCGCTTTCGCCCACGACCTTTTGCTGCTCAGCCGTCAGGGATGAGGTCTTTGCCGACTCAATGCTGACGGTGACCGTACCGCCCGATGCCTGGAAGGCGATGGAAGCCAGCGCATCGTTGGGAAGCGTTACGCTGCCCAACGGCGTCTCAATCTTCAAGTCCGCCGATGTATCAGAGGCGATGGATGCCGCCGACCCACCCGGCAGTGTTACGACTGCTTTGGAGAGTGCGCCGCTGAAGGCGGGCCGGATGACGACCTCCGAGGATTGATTTTCCGACACTGCTTTGATTGCCTGTTTTAACGCATCGGCCGCGAGTTGTACGCTTCCCTGCCCATTCCGGTCTGCGGAGGCCGCCGGCGTCAGAACATTCTCTTTCTGGTTTTGAGCTGGCGGAACCTCCTTCGAACCACCGCCGGAACCCGTTCCAGAGCCGGGATCGATCGGGCCGCTTTCTATTCGCAGTTTGATCTGGCTGGCAATGGCATAAGCCACCGCCGCGTTGTCCATACTGTCTGTCACAATGGAATCCGCATGAATAAAAAAATTGACAAGCTCTCTCTCATCGAAAACTTGTCAACCTATCCTGTTAAGTCCACGTGATTTGGTTATCAACCCGAAAATTTAGGGGTGTCGAACTATCACTTCGCATATCACACATAATGGAAGCATTTAAAGTGCTATTTCTTTTAAAAGCATCTATCATAAGCAAGATCTATTATTAACTGAACCCCCTCATCTGACAAAAACTCTTTTTCATCCGATGGCGAAATAATTCCATAATTTATTGCCCTGCTTATAATCAAACCAGATAATCTATTAGCACCCTCAGTATCAGAAGACGCTCGGCAAAAATAGTAC
>DATMXY010000041.1:0-4250 GCA_035561275.1 Anaerovoracaceae bacterium
GCTCTATTTCGTGGTGTTTGCCGCCCTTTTGATGGGCATTCTGTGGTTCCTGCAGATCTTCTTCCTGGACACCTATTATGAGGAAATGAAGATTTCGCAGACGAGGAAAATCGCGAATTCCATCATCGACCGATACGGAGAAAACAATCTGGTGGAATACATCTCCACCCTTTCCTATGAAAACGACATGTTTATCCATATTGAATCCGGCGACGGAACCATCATCTTTTCGCCGACACAAAATCTGGTCCGGCCGGGCGTCATGGGCGGCGACGTCTACCTGATGGAAATGGCTGTCATGAAAAAAAATCTTATTCAGAGCAATAAGGAAAGTGTTTCCTCATTCTTGAGCGACCGGAGAAACAGCAAGCGGACTCTGGCGTACGGCGCCTGGCTGGACACCACGGAGGGCCGTGAAACGATCCTTTATATCTTTTCGCCCCTGTTTCCCGTGGAATCCACTGTTGAAATCCTGTCGGACCAGTTGAAATATGTTACGCTCATATCCCTGGCGCTTGCCTTTGCATTGTCCCTGCTGATCTCAAGCCGTATATCCCGGCCCATCGTGAACATCACAAAATCCGCGTCCAGGCTGGCGGAGGGCAATTACAACGTGACCTTTGAGGGCGGACAGTATACGGAAATCGCCCAGCTTGCGGATACGCTGAACTATACCTCACGGGAACTTGTGAAGACGGACAATCTCCAGAAGGACCTCATCGCCAATGTCTCCCACGATCTGAGGACGCCGCTGACGATGGTAAGATCCTATGCGGAAATGATCCGGGATCTGTCCGGCGATAATCCGGAAAAGAGGAACGCCCACCTGCAGGTGATCATCGACGAGGCGGACCGCCTGAACCTGCTGGTTGCCGATCTGCTGGCGCTTTCAAAGATGCAGTCGGGGGTGGAAGTCCTGCATATCACAAAATTCTGCCTGAGAGACACCATCTTAAGTGTCCTGAATTCCTACCGGATCCTTTCCGAACAGGAGGGGTTCCGCTTCACCTGCCAGTGCGACCCGGATATCGTCGTAACCGGCGACGAGGCCAGGATCCGTCAGGTGCTGTCCAATCTTGTGAACAATGCGGTGAGATACAGCGACGACGATAAGGAAATAACCGTCACGGTGATGAAAAAAGGAGAGACCGTTCGATGCGAGGTGTCCGATCACGGACAGGGGATTCCCGAGAACGAGCTTTCACATATTTGGGAAAGATATTACAGATCCAGCTCCAACCACAGCAGAAATACCGCGGGCACAGGACTTGGCCTCTCTATTGTGAAGGAGATCCTGATGATGCACAAGGCGAACTTCGGCGTTACAAGCAAGCCTCACGCGGGAAGTACGTTCTGGTTCGAACTGAAATGATCCATGATCCTGGCCCATGCGTTCTGCGTTTCCTTGAATTGAAGGTAATGTGCCCTGACATTTTTATGGTATTTATCCAGTTCGGAAATAATGTTGATGAAGTCAGGCTGCCCGAAATACTCGCAGATTTTCGGGACGGAATCCATCAGGCGTCTTCGCATATCCCTGATCGTTTCCTCATAGGATTCGGGCCTCGTGATATAGACCAAAAGCGGCTTGTATCTGACCCAGCCCAGGCAGGCCCTGTAAAAGCGCGCCACCACCAGCTCGTCGTCCGCTTTGATCTGCTTTAACCGGATGGGCAGCACTCCTTCCAGCAGGCGGTTATACGTGGAAAATCCGTCATGGAAGGTGTAGCATGGAACGCGCACGACCTTTCTCTCCGACAGGCAGGTACTCAAAAATGTGTCTTCGCCCCTTGCGCCCGGTGGATTGTAAAATGGGAATACGCGCCTGGGATCCTTCAGATTGATCCCCAGGTTGGAACCGGATATAAACTTTGACCGGTTCTGCTCCTCCACTTCAACCACCTGTTCGCTTGTCAGGATCCTCGTATCCGCATAGGTGACCCCTCCGTCTCCCATGACCTTTCTTATGTTATCCCAATTCAGGATATCGTTGCTGATGGCTTCGATAAAGGTCTGAAAATCGGACTCCGCCAGGCTGTCGTTATATTCGACGTAAGGGATCGGCGAAATGTACCCGCAGTGCCTGCCGTGGGTAATATCCGCGCCGTCGAGATACTGCAGATGCTTTGACAGAACGTGCTGGCCGCCCCAGACCGCCGTTTTTTTCGTATTGGTCACCGCCACCGGGTATTCGTCGTCGTCCAGGAACAGCAGATAGTCCATCTTATTTCTAACCGCGTAATAAAGCACGATATTGCGCTTGGCCGCGTAACCCTGGCCAAAGAGCAGGTCCGCTTCCCTGGCAGTCAGGATGTTGTGCCGGATCAGCTTATCGGTTTCCTGCCTGATGTTATGCTCCCCGATAAACATCTTGCTGTCGATGTTGCCGTCCCATTCGGGCTGGAACGTCGTAAAGTCCTCCGCCCTGGTATTTGACGCATAGCTCAGGTCATACGCAATGAAGAGATTGAGGAAAATGTTCTCATTGTCAACCAGGCCCGACTCTTCCCAGTTATAGATATAATTTCTCAGCACCTTCTGAAAGCCCTTTCTGCCCGTGGCAAATCCGATACCGACTTGAGTAGGCTCGCTTCGTACCATATGATCACCCTCCTAAGCGGCTTCGCCGCTTCGCCATGGAAAACAAAAAAGCTGCGGCTAATCACCGCAGCATCAGATCATAATGATACAACAAAAACGTCTATGCTTATTGAAGCACATTCTCTTTTCTAACGCTTACGAGATTAGCTGACGGATTCGGGCTAGAAAAGATGCCCTACGCGAAGGTTTCGCGATTCACCCCAAAAATTGGTTCTCCCGTTCCATTGCTGGATTCAGCTTTCTTATTCAGTTTTGGTGATTCATATTATATCACAGGATTTGACAGGGAGCAAGAAAACTTTTCCTCTTTCCAGGGTTTTCCCAGTATGTCCTCCACAAAAACCCTGGCGATGCCGGGATCAAATTGATAACCCGCATTCCTTCGGATCTCAAAGAGAATAACGTCTTCATTCAGCGCTTTTCGGTACGGCCGCTCTCTGGACATCGCGTCATAGCTGTCCGCCAGGGCGATGATCCTTGCTTCTACCGGGATATGTTCCCCCGAAAGCCCCCTGGGATAACCGCCGCCGTCCCACCGCTCATGATGGGCAAGGACGCAGTCGGCCAGTTCCGTCATTTCGCCGGTCGCACTGAGGATCCGGTACCCCACGTCTGGATGCCGCCGGATCTCTTCCCTTTCCCGTTCCGTCAATTTGCCTTCCTTGTTCAGGATCCCTTCCGAAATGGCAATTTTGCCGATGTCGTGCAGATGGCCGATGAGCCTTAGTTTGCCGACTTCTTTTTCGGAAAGCCCGATTGCCATACCGATTTTTCCGGCCAATTCACCCACCCGTTCCGAATGCTCCTCTTCCCGGGGGTTTTTTTCATAAAGGGTTTTGATGATCATATTGATGATGTTTCCCCTGAGCCCCTCGTTCAGGATGACCTTATGCTTGTACATATCGTCTTCCGCATTCTTCAGTACTTCTTCGAAGCTGACGTCCATTGATTCCTTGGCGGCGCAGCCAAGGGACATGCTTACCTGGACCACATCGATGCTTTCCAGAACGCAAAGTCCGCGTATATGTTCCAGCAGCTGACGCGCTTCCTCACATGAGGTATTGGGCAGCAGGATGACGAATTCATCTCCCCCCCAACGCGCAAGCACATCCTTCGGTCTGCAGTTATTTTTGATGATATCGGCAGATTTTTGCAGAAGCTGATCCCCCATCTGGTGGCCGAAGGCATCGTTGATCAGCTTCAGGCCGTTGACGTCCGCCATAATCACGGAGATCGGAAGGTTCTTCTCAACGTCCATCCGTTTGATCTCCATTTCGTAATATCTTCTGTTATACAGACCGGTTAGGACGTCGTAATAACTTAAGTAAAGATTCTCCTTTTCCGCTTGTTCGGCTTTTTTCAGGAGTCTTTTGAGAAGCAGATACAGGATGAGGCTTGTGATAATGACATAACCCAGTCCTTTATAGGTATTCATCAGGGAAAAGACCGTTTTGTCAGGTGAAATGACATAGGCAAGCTTGTCGGAGAACAGGATCCACAGCACTCCGAGGGACAGGTAGATCAGACTGATAAAAAGGCACTCCCGATGATACTTATACCTGCCGGTTATTAATCTGACTGATTTTTTATTATTCTGTAACATTAAGTTTCACCTTTTGCAAAAAATATTACTTCAAATCGGCTTAAAC
>DATMXY010000042.1:0-2063 GCA_035561275.1 Anaerovoracaceae bacterium
CCTTTTACGAGTGCTAACAAATTAGTTAACAATTAAATTAAAGAATAAGAGACAAAATAACACAATGGAGAGGAGATTGTAGAGAATGAACATCAAACCATTAGGTGACAGAGTTGTTATTAAGAGATTGGAGGCCGAAGAAAAAACCAAGAGCGGTATCGTCCTGCCGGGGCAGGCTAAGGAACAGCCCCAGATGGCCGAAGTAGTCGCGGTAGGCCCCGGAGCTACAGAAGACGGAAAGACCGTCCCCATGGAAGTCAAGGCCGGGGATGTGGTCATATTCTCAAAGTATGCGGGTACCGAGATCAAGTATGACGGCGAAGAGTACACCATCCTGTCTCAGAAGGATATTCTTGCCATCGTAGGATAATAAATTTACAGGCCAACAAAAGAACGATACTATTTTGGAAAGGATGAAAAGAATCATGGCAAAAGAAGTAAACTATGGCGAAGAAGCCAGAAGAAAACTGCAGGCGGGAGTTGACAAGCTTGCAAATACAGTGAAAATAACACTTGGACCAAAAGGAAGAAATGTTCTTCTTGAAAAGAAATTCGGATCCCCGATGATCACCAACGACGGTGTGACCATCGCGAAGGAGATCGAATTTGAAGACGCTTTTGAAAACATGGGCGCTCAGCTTGTAAAGGAAGTCGCGACAAAGACCAACGACGTCGCGGGCGACGGAACCACCACCGCAACGCTCCTCGCGCAGATCATCATCAAGGAAGGCTTTAAAAACGTGGCGGCGGGCGCCAACCCGATGGTCCTGAAAAGGGGTATCAAAGGCGCAGTAGATGTGGCAGTGGAAGAGATCAAGAGCATTGCACACATCATAGAAACAAAGGAAAGCATCGCCCAGGTCGCATCCGTATCCGCAACCGACGAAGAAATCGGCCGGCTCATCGCCGAAGCCATGGACAAGGTCGGAAAAGACGGAGTCATCACCGTGGAAGAATCCAAGTCCATGGGAACCACCCTCGAGGTCGTGGAAGGCATGCAGTTTGACAGAGGGTACCTTTCCGCGTACATGATCACCGATGCGGAAAAGATGGAAGCGGTCCTTGCAAATCCATACATTCTGATCACAGACAAGAAAATCTCGAATATCCAGGAACTTCTGCCCATCCTTGAGCAGATCGTTCAGCAGGGAAGAAAGCTTCTGATCATCGCGGAAGACGTTGACGGCGAAGCTCTTCCGACACTCGTTGTAAATAAATTAAGAGGGACCTTTGACTGCGTAGCCGTGAAAGCTCCGGGCTTCGGCGACAGAAGAAAGGCCATGCTGGCGGACATTGCCGCATTGACAGGCGGAAAGGTGATCTCCGAAGAACTGGGATACGACCTGAAGGAAGCTACCCTCGACCTGCTCGGAACAGCCAATACCGTAAAGGTGAATAAAGAGAATACAGTGATCATCGACGGCGCAGGGGATCCGGCGGAAATCAACGCAAGGATCGCTCAGATCAAAGCCCAGATCGAAGAAACCACTTCCGATTTTGACAGGGAAAAACTGCAGGAAAGGCTTGCCAAGCTCTCCGGCGGCGTAGCCGTGATCCAGGTTGGAGCCGCTACCGAAACTGAACTGAAGGAAAAGAAACTCAGGATCGAAGACGCGCTCAACGCAACCAGAGCGGCGGTTGAGGAAGGTATCGTTCCCGGCGGCGGAGTCGCGCTTGTCAATGCGATCCCCGCAGTTCAGAAATATGTAGACGGCCTCTCCGGAGACGAAAAGACCGGCGGAGCGATCATCGTAAGAGCGCTGGAGGAACCGGTCAGACAGATTGCTGAAAACGCAGGCCTTGAAGGTTCCGTAGTCGTCTCCCAGATCAAGGGCAGCGCCAGGGGCGTAGGCTTCAACGCGGCAACGGAAGTTTATGAAGATATGATCCAGGCCGGTATTGTCGATCCTGCCAAGGTTACAAGGTCCGCGCTCCAGAATGCCGCATCCGCGTCCGCGATGCTGCTGACAACGGAAGCCGGCGTTGTTGAAGTCAAGAAGGATGAGCCCGGAATGCCTCCGATGGGCGGCGGCATGGGCGGTATGGGCGGCATGATGTAAGCC
>DATMXY010000043.1:0-6675 GCA_035561275.1 Anaerovoracaceae bacterium
AGCTAATTTAATTTATCGGCAATTGTTAAGTGTACTTAACGTGAAATTTCAATAATTTTCATCAAAAACAGCATGTTTTTCTCGATTATAAAAAAAAACTCCGGCATCAGCCGGAGCGTCCGTTTATTATTCTTGTGGAAAACACTCTTTGTATCGTTTATTGCTCCAGGGACAGGTGGTTTCGGATTTCCTGGGCGATCTTGTCAAGGGAAAGCTGTTTGGTCACGCCTCCGATATTGAAAGCTACCATGGGCATTCCGTAAACCGTGGAGGTCTTTTCGTCCTGACCGATGGTATAAGCGCCCTGCTTCCTCATGTTCAGCAAACCTTTCGCGCCGTCCGAGCCCATGCCGGTGAGTATGACGCCGATGGCCCTGTCCTTTGCGATTTCGGCCACCGAATCAAACAGGACGTCCACGGAAGGGCAGTGTCCGTTGACCCTTTCCCCCCGGGCACACTTCACAAAGAATCCCGAAGCGTTCCTTGCCAGCCTCATATGGAAATCCCCCGCCGCTACCAGGACCCGTCCCGGTTTGACCACATCCCCGTTTTCCGCTTCCTTTACCTCCAGGATGCAGGAATTATTCAGCCGGTCGGCATAGAGCTTCGTAAAGACGGGAGGCATGTGCTGTACGATCAGAATACCGGGCATATTCCGGGGCAGCGCGGTGATCACGCTGTAAATCGCCTCGGTGCCTCCGGTAGACGCTCCGATGGCGACGATAAAATCCGATATATCCGCGCCGTGATTCGAAATGGCCTTTACAGCCTCATAATCCTTTTTAAAGCTCCCGACTTTTGCAGTGGAAGCAATTTTTATCTTGACGATCAGTTCATTGATAAAAGAGTTCATTCCTCCGGGCCTGTTCATGTCCGGCTTCGTAACGAAATCCACCGCTCCCGCATCCAATGCCTCGAAGACGTTTTTCCCTATAGAGCTCACTACGATGACGGGCAGCGGGTACTGGGGCATCAGCTTCTTCAGAAAAGCGATCCCATCCATTTTAGGCATTTCGACGTCCAGCGTAACGACGTCGGGTTTCAACTCCAGAATTTTATCTCTCGCCGCGTAGGGGTCCTCTGCCGTTCCGATGACTTCGATGCCAAAATCCCTGCCAATTTCTTTTGCCAGAGTTTCTCTGAATAAAAGTGAATCATCCACGATGAGCACTTTTATTTTACGTGAAACCTTCATTCCTTACCTGATCCCTTCAATAATATCCATTTCCTCGGTCCTCAGCAGCTTTTCGCAGTCGAGCAGAAGCTGCACCCTGTCTCCGGCCTTTCCGATCCCTTTTATGTATCTGTTTTCAAATCCTGTCTTACTGGCCGGGGGAGCGGCAATATCCTGGTCTTCAATGGTCATTACTTCATCCACATTATCCACGATCAGGCCTACCGAAACGTCGCTGATATCGATGACGACGATACAGGTCCTGTCATCATATTCCATGGCCGGCTTTCCGAATTTCAGCCTTACATCGATGACGGGAATGATTTTCCCCCTTAGATTGATGATCCCTTTTACATAGTCCGGCACTTCGGGAACTTTGGTGATGGACTGGATCCCGATGATTTCCGTAACATATTTGATTTCAATGCCGTACACTTCTTCCTCCAGCGTAAAAGTCAGGAATCTTCCGTGCTGCGTATCCTCTTCCATTATTTTATTCTCAGCAAAAAAATCGGCCATTATTTTATCTCCTTTCAGTATTTGGATGATTTCCCCGTTTTTAATATATCGGCTTGCAGGTTAAATACTTGAGATAGAATCATGTGTCGGCCAGGCAGTTTTTTCAGCAACCGCAGGCATTGGTCCCTGATGACGCCGTTCACAGTTCACGGGTACCTCTGCCCAGGGACTGAACCTTCATGATCCCGGTGTCAAGGTCGAAATAAACCGTCCTGCCGTAATTTAATCTGGTATCTTCGGCAATCACCGGTATTTTCAGTTTATGCAGCGTATCCTTGACGCTGGAAACATTCCGGTCTCCGATCGTCCCTATCAGGCTGCCCTGCTGAACTTCAAACATCTGGGCTCCCCCGGCGATCTTTGCGGTGAGCCTGCGCCTGTCTGCGCCAAGCCTTACGATATCCTGGACCAGGTCCACAATGGCAGTATCTGCAAATTTCATTCTGTTGATATCACTACTATTAAACATGTTGCTTTCCGGGAGCATGATATGGGATAATCCGCCAATCTTAAACCTGTTATCGTAAATACATATTCCAACACATGAACCGAGCGCATAAGTCACAAACACGTTGGGATGCCTGGCCAGTTTGTAGTCAGAAATCCCAACAACCAGCAGTTCGCTCATACTTCAAGTCCTAATCTTTCCATTATTAATTTCAAAGTTTCGATTTCAGCAAACATAATGATATTGCTGGATAGCCGGTCTTCTTCGGCCATGAAACATTCCTCGATAAACATGACCTTGTCGCCGATGGATCCGAACTCGATGATGGGAACGCTCATCAATGCCCCCGCCATATCGATGGCGATATAGGGGATCGAAATGCGGATATTGAGGCCTGTCAGCGTCGATATGGAATTGATATAGGAAGATCCGAGAATATTCCCGATCTCCTTGATTGCAGAAAGTTTCAGTTCGCTCAGCCGGCCGTCCCCGTCCTCTTTTTCATCCTCCTCCTGTATAAGGATGCTCATGATGGCCTTTGCGTCCTCCATATTGAGCAGGAACATGACCATCCCCCTGGCTTCCCCTTCAAAATTGACCAGCACTCCCACCGTCATGGTTTCGGCGCCGCCCAGGGCGTTCACCGCGGTATTGAAATCAGTGATTCTGACCTTTGGAAGAGTGATCTCCACTTTTTCATCCAGGATAGTCGCCAGCGCGGTGGCGGCATTGCCTGCGCCGATATTGCCGATTTCCCTTAAAACATCAATCTGCATATCATTCAGTTCATCGTAGTTATTTAACATACTCCACCCCATTAATGTCTCGGAGACGCTTTCACCCGGACGCACGCTTTTGTAAGCGCTGCCAGGATATCCGTTTCATACCGCTCTTTATAAACACCGCGCTGGAAATGCTGCTTTCCGGTGCCGGTGGTGACATATTTCGTCGGCAGCGCGTTCAGCGTCAGCGCCAGTACGTCGTTGTAGCAGGTCCTGCAGGTGCAGACCTTCATTCTTTCCATTACCAGTGCGATTCTTTCCCGCGCCAGAACCTCGGCGATATTGACAAGCGCACCGCTCTGATCCGGAACGGCGGGCTGTGAGTTTTCCTGTTCCCTGAACGACCTGACCAGAGGAGAGCCCTGATGTGCCGCCGCTGCGGCGGAAGCTGCTATAGGAGGTTCCTGAAACGGGGCGGCGGGCGGTTCTGCGGTCGACTGCCGTTTTTCAGAAACTGCGGGCGTCGGCTGCTGCACTGTCACGGCGGGCGCCGCTTTCCCGGCCTTTTCGGTCCCTTTTTCTTTCAGGCCGTCAAGCTTTGGTCTGGTTTCCTCCGCGCGCGATTCCGGTTCGGCCTGTACGACTTTGCGGACCGCCGACGTTCCGTTTTCATAAATCTCATGATCTATAGAAAAAAAATCGTCTTCCTGGGCTGCCTCGTCGTTTTTTGTGATCAGCCTGAGCACATGCTCGGTTTTATTGCTTTTCTTCGCCATCCAGTCTCATTCCCTTCTGTGAAATCAGTTCTTCGACAAGCTGACGGTAATCCTTGGTGGAATTCGCTTTCGGCGAGTATTTATACACGCTTTCACCATGGGCCGGCGCCTCAGCCACAGACACAGAGGATCTTACTTTCGTCCTGAATACCTTGGTATTCAGCTCTTTTGCTATGATTTCCGCCATTTCTTCCACATCTTTGGTCAAAAGTCTGCGTTTATCATATTTATTTAACAGGATGCCCAGCACCTCGATCTTCGGGTTATAAATGCTCTTCACGAGATCGATGGTTTCCCTCAGCTGGGAGATCCCCAGGAGGCTTAAAATTTCCGGCACCATGGGAATAATCAGGTTGTCCGTTGCGGTGTAGGCGTTAACCGTCAATATATTCAGCGCCGGGGGCGTATCGATGACGATATAGTCATAACTGTCCCTCACCGGAGCGATTCCGTTTTTCAGAAGGTATTCACGCCCAAGATGGCTGAATTCGAGTTCTGCTCCGCTCAGAAGGATATTGGACGGTATGATGTCGATGTTGCCGTTCTTCTGGAGCACCTGGTCGATGGAGACAGACCCTTTCATCAGCTCATAGACTGTCGGGCTGTTGTCGATCTCCGCGCCGAGGCAAAACCCCAGATTCCCCTGAGGATCAAGGTCGATGGCCAATATCTTGTATCCCTTATCGGCCAGGCCGCTCACGATAGCGCTTGCGGTAGAAGTCTTTCCCACTCCGCCCTTCTGATTTGTGACCGCTACTGTTTTTGACATCGTCTTATCCTCCATTCTTCAGAAGTATTCTTCTATTTTCCAACTGGGTCCTGAAAACGAACTCACAGAGGGCCCTTTCCTCTTCTCCGCTGATTTTCCGGAAGCGGCAGGCATAGATATACCGGTACCTTTTAAAGGCGCCTTTTATTTTATGGAGAAAGGATCCTCTTACCTTTCTGAGGACCTCGGCCTCCGCTTTAAAACCCGGTAAGACCGAGCTGAAATCGATTTCAATCTTTTGCTTTTTAAATAAGACCCTGTTGGAATAGAATGAAATCCCCCCAAGACTCAGGTCCTTGGTAAGGATCGTCTCATTAATCCTGTATGCCCTGCCGCTTCTGCCGAGGGAATAGGCCTTTGAAAGAATCGTATAAATACTGGTTTTCACCTTGAGAAAACTCCTGCGTTCCTGTTTATCTCCCATTTTTTTCACAATGATATTAAGCTGGGATTCGGTGGAAAGCGCCACTTCCCCTTCGATCATAACAAAACCGTCCGAAAAATATCCGACGGCTTCCACAGCGGCGCCATGGGGCATCTGACTGAAATTTCTGCCCTTTAAAATCAGTTTGCCGTCGATGAACCCGCATTTTTCCGATGAGATCGCAGCCGGGGCCTCCTCGTCCGTATAGATAACGTCTACTCTGATAAAACTATGCTCCTTCAAACCGTATCACCTCGCCTCATACGTCTGTGACGTTCCCGGCGTTCCTTTTAAAGCGTTCCCTGTATGATCGTTCCTTCCGCCCAGAAAATCCTGCAGTGCTGGATATTGGACAGTTCAAAGTGGAATTTTTCTTCCCCGAAGTTGATTTTAACGCCCTGCCAGATTCTGCGCTTGCAGATGATGGCGCCGGGGAATTCCATGGTCCAGTCCTTTTCCAGCTGCTGGATCTGGAAATTCAATTGATCGACCTTATCCTTGATGACAAGGATCTGTTTCTTGGCAAGGGCCAGCTGCTCCATGACGTCGTCTTCGGCGTTCATCCTGGACTGACTCAGTTTCTGGGCGTTTTCCAGCAGGACCTGCAGCCTGGCGCTGAGTTCGTCCCTTTCCTTCGAGAGCCGCTCGATATTTTTCGTGTCCATGATTTTAACGCCGATCACCTCGATCCTGGTGTTCCGTTCGCTTTCGGAACCAATATCCTTCGCGCACAGTTCTCCCATGACCCTGACATCCCCGCCGACGATCAGTTCGCGGGCGCCGGCCAGTTCAATATTCCCCAGACAGGTAACGTTGCTGTCTATGATGTAATCCGCGTTGATATTGCCTTCCACGTGGATATTTGCATGTTCGATGTATTTGCACTTGAGATTTCCCGCTACGTTGATGCTGTTTTTCCCACCGCCGTTGATGCCCTTTGAGATATGTACGTTTCCCGCGGCTTCGATGGCCGCGTCCTCCACGACGCCCTTTACGATGATATTGCCACCGGATCTGACCATGAATCCGCTGCTTACATCTCCTTCAATGGTAACATCTCCGGAAAAATTGATATTGCCTGTGAGCTGGTCCACATTGCTGTTGACCCTCAGCATATCGTTGACGTCCACGGTATCACGGACGAAGCGGATGACTCCGTCGCAATCCGACACCAGCAAGGTATCGTCCCCGGCCAGGTGGGTGTTTTTCCCTGAGGGGGAATTCACCGGCCGGCCGATCTTCGTGCCTACGGCGGCGCCAAAGATATTTTTGCCCTCGGAGCCTTCCGTTTCCTTGTTGATCTCGGCCAGGATCTGGTCTTTTTTGACGATCTGGAAGTAATCCAGGTTTTTGTAGTCCACTTCTCCTTCGAGGTTTATTTCAGGCCGATACTCCGAATCCCTCTTTACGTAAAACGTAATAAAACCGTCCTGCCCGTAGACAGGCGGCAGGCCTTTCGCCACTTCGATTTTAATATTGTAAATCGGCCTTGCTGCCAGCTTCTCCACAGAAGACTCTTTGATGCCGTAAGTAATCCGGTTTGCCTTGAGCGCGTCAAAAAGCTGCTCCTTGGTAACCGGCAAAGGATTTTCGCCCTGCCTGACCAGCTTGATATAGCCCGTCATTCCGTCATCGCTTGCGGTAACCTCAATTAAGACAGGCTTCGGCGCCTGATCCACAGTTTGAGCGACTTCAGGGGTTTCGTTCTGATCCATTTTCTTCTCCAATCTAACATTTTTACTTATACTCTTCTTCAGGGCATACCCATCTGTTAACCATGGATGAAATGATAGAATTATCGACTGAGTCCGTTGAATTTTGCTAATTAATCATAACATAATTC
>DATMXY010000044.1:0-13737 GCA_035561275.1 Anaerovoracaceae bacterium
AAAAATGTAGAGTGCATCACCATGAACGCGGGAGTAGAGCTTGAAAATCACAAGACGGTCCTTTACATCACGGAGCGCTGCGTATTCAAACTCAAAGAAAGCGGGATCGAAATTGTCGAAATCGCTCCGGGGCTCGACCTGAAAAAAGACATACTCGACCTGCTTGATTTTACTCCGACCGTCGCGGGGAACCTTCAGGAAATGCCTGGAATCTGTTTTGAGATAGCATGAACAAGCTGATTTGAATTTTTAAAGGAGGATTGATTTTATGAAATTTCATGAGACGGTTGTCGTTGCGGGAGTCAGAACCCCAACTGGTATTTTTGGCGGTAGTTTGAGTTCAATTCCTGTGACAGAGTTAGGCGCGCTTGTAATAAGGGAAACGATGAATCGCGCGAATATTTCCGGGGAATTGGTCGACGAAGTAATTTTCGGTACTCATTTCCAGGCAGGTATTAAGGCGAATTGTGCAAGACAATGTGCGGTAGGAGCCGGACTGCCTTTCGAGGTGCCTGCCTTTACGCCTAACAAAAATTGTGGAACGGGCCTTAAAGCAGTAAATCTTGCAGCGGAAGCTATCACGGCAGGAAATGCCGACATTATCGTTGCAGGCGGCGGAGAATCGATGAGCAGAGTACCTTATCTTGCTAGCAAAGCCAGATTTGGCTATCGGATGGGCAATGATCAACTTTTGGATTCTATGTTCTATGATGGGCTGATTGATCCTTTTATGAACTATCATATGGGTATAACAGCTGAAAATTTGGCAGAAGAGTTTGGCATAAGCCGCGAGGAGCAGGACGAATTTGCTTGCCGCAGCCACACGAATGCCGCACGCGCCGAAAAAGAAGGTCTGTTTAACGAGCAAATCGTAAAGGTGGATATTTCTACAAAAAAGCAAACAAAAATGTTTGAGAAGGATGAGACGATTCGCCCCGATATCAGCATGGAAGAGATTGCGGCACTGAAACCTGCATTTAAAAAAGATGGGACAGTTACGCCGGCAAACGCGTCGGGTATTAATGACGGCGCAGCCGCCGTGCTGATGATGTCCGCTGAAAAAGCAAAGGAGCTTGGCTTAAAACCCAGGGTTAAAGTAAGCGCTTTTACCGCAGCCGGCGTACATCCTTCAAGAATGGGTTATGGTCCCGTTCCTGCCGTCAATAAGCTATTGGCGCGAACCGGTTTGAAAGTGGAAGATATTGATCTCTGGGAACTTAACGAAGCCTTTGCTGTGCAAGCATTGGTTTGTATCAGAGAATTGAAGATTGATACAAGCCGTGTAAATGTTAATGGCGGAGCAATCGCTTTAGGGCATCCGGTGGGATGCACCGGCGCAAGGCTGGTAGTTTCTGTAATGCACGAATTAGAACGCCGTAATGCCAAGCGTGCCGTGATAAGCATGTGTATCGGCGGTGGGCAAGGTATTGCCACACTGATTGAACGATGCGAATAAAAAAGGGGTAAACAAAAATGGATATTAAAAAAGTTTTTGTTATTGGAGCCGGAGCAATGGGTTCGGGTATTGCACAAGTTGCGGCGCAGTCTGGCTATACCGTAGTCATTCGTGACATATCGGCAGAAATTGTCGATCAGGCTATTGAGAAAATGACGGCGGGCTTAAGAAGATTGGCTGAAAAAGGGAAGCTTTCTCAGGATGAAGCAGATCAAATACGGAAGAGATTAAGCGGAACAACGGAACTTGAAGATGTACAGGACGCTGATTTGGTTATTGAAGCGGTTACCGAAGATGCGGATATAAAAAAGGAACTTTTTAAGAATCTTGATAAATTATGTAAGCCTGCTGCGATTCTCGCTAGCAACACTTCCTCAATATCGATCACTGAGATTGCGGGGGCTACCGCAAGGCCGGAGAAAGTGATCGGCATGCATTTCTTTAACCCCGTACCGGTAATGAAACTGCTGGAAATTGTCAGGGGCCATGTAACCTCGGAAGAAACATTGTCAACTGTCCTGGAAGTCGGTAAGCAGTTAGGCAAAGAAACGATAGTAGCAAAGGACAAGTTCGGTTTCATAGTAAACAGGCTGCTTGATCCTATGCTGAACGAAGCAATTTTCCTTGTTGAAGAAGGAGTAGGAACACCGGAAGATATCGACAAGGGCATGGTTTATGGGTTGAACCATCCTATGGGTCCATTGGCTATATGCGATTTAGCCGGCTTAGATGTTCTTCTGGCAGTTATGGAGGTCGTCTATCGGGAAACCGGTGATTCCAAGTACAGGCCCGCGCCTCTCCTTAAAAAGATGGTAAGGGCAGGCCACTTGGGGAGAAAGACGGGGAAAGGTTTCTATACCTATGATGAGCAGGGCCGGGTCATAAAATAAACAGATATTTGAATCTAAGGAAAACAGGAGGGTCTGAGACATGAATTTTACATTTACAGAAGAACAATTACTGATTCAGAAACTGATGCGCGAGTTTTGCGCCAAGGAAATTGCACCCGGCGCGGCGGAACGTGATGAGAAAGCCGATTTTTCATCGGCCTATGAAATCATGATGAAGAAAATGGCTCCGTTGGGACTTATGAGCTTATGGTTCCCCAAAGAATACGGCGGCCTTGGATTGGACTATGTTACTTTTGCATTGGCGGGCTTCGAACTCAACAAGGTTGAAGTAGGATTTGGTACGGCTTATTCCGTTCAAATGACGCTCGGATCATATCCATTGTATGCTTATGGCACCGAGGAACAAAAACAAAAATGGTTTGTACCTCTGGCAAAAGGTGAAAAGCTGGCATCTTTTGGTTTAACTGAGCCTAATGCCGGCAGCGATGCCGCAATGCAAGAGACGACTGCCGTACTTGACGGTGACAGTTATGTCCTCAACGGGTCAAAGATCTATATTACAAATGCCGGCTATTCCGATATCTATACCGTGTTTGCTATGACTGACAAAAGCAAGGGAGTCAAGGGGATCAGCGCCTTTATCGTGGAAAAAGACACGCCAGGATTCGTAATAGGGCCTGAGTCCAGAAAGATGGGCATCAGGGCAAGTACACAAAGAGAACTGTATTTTGAGAATTGCCGTATTCCTGAAGGGAATTTACTTGGTAAGGAAGGCGAAGGATTCAAGATCGCGATGTCGGCTCTGGATCTTGGGCGCGTCGGTGTTGCGGCGCAAGGCGTCGGGGTAGCGATGGGAGCCCTGGAGGCTGCTGTAAAATACTCCAAAGAGAGAGTCCAATTCGGTAAACCGATCAGCTCGCAGCAAGCTGTCGCGTTCATGATAGCTGATATGGCATGTAAGGTGGAAACGGCGCGTCTTCTTGTTTTAGAAGCAGCATGGCTGGGATCTCAAGGCTTGCCATATACGAAAGAGTCTGCGATGGCAAAACTGGTTGCCAGTGATACCGCCATGGAAGTGACCACGAATGCCGTTCAAATATTTGGCGGCGCCGGTTATCTGAAAGACCATCCGTTGGAACGCATGATGAGAGACGCTAAAATTCTGCAAATTTATGAAGGAACAAACCAAATACAACGCTTGGTAATTTCAGGAGCAATTTTACGCTAGCTTAAGGTTCAAACAGGTCGATTAGAACGAAGGAGGCGTAAGTTAAGTGAAATTTAAAAATATATTATATGAGAATAATGACGGGATAGCTCTTGTTACAATGAACAGGCCTGAAGCGCTCAATGCGTTTAACAAAGAGACTCTTGGTGAATTAAGTGAGATTATTGATTTTGCAGAACAAGATGCATCAGTAAAAGTTCTTATTTTTACAGGGCAAGGTAAGTCGTTCATTGCAGGCGCCGATATTGCGGAAATGTCTAAGTTGGAGGTTTTAGAGGGTCGTGATGTCGCTTTGAAGGGTCAGGCTGTGTTCTTCAAAGTCGAAAATATCGGTAAGCCGACAATTGCCGCGATTAACGGTTTTGCATTGGGCGGGGGCTGTGAATTTGCAATGTCCTGTGACATCAGAATCGCTTCTGAATTTGCGAAATTTGGTCAGCCGGAAGTCAGTTTGGGTATCATACCCGGTTGGGGCGGCACACAAAGACTGCCCAGGCTGATTGGGAAAGGCCTGGCAAAATATTATATCTATACGGGGGAAATTTTTAACGCCGAAGAGGCTTATCGCATAGGACTGGTTGAAAAAATCGTAAAGGCTGATGAGTTGATGACCACAGCTCAAACTATAGCAAAAACAATAATGAGTAAAGCGCCGGTTGCTGTGAAAATGGCGAAAGGTTCTATTAATAATGGATTAAGTATGGACTTGAAGTCCGGTGTAGCCTATGAAGCGGAAGCGTATGCCACAAGCTTTGGCTGCGCTGACCGAATGGAAGGAACAGCCGCGTTTATGGAAAAGAGAAAGGCAAACTTCGCAGGGAAATAGGGTTTGTTCAACGATTTGAAAATTTCGACCTGCTGAAAAGAGGTTCGGAAAGGAGCGTGAATAGGATGAAAGGGCTGGCAATGATTGAAAAAGGCGTTATTGGCTGGATAGAAAAAGATGATCCGAATTGCGGCGACATCGATGCCATTGTACGGCCGCTTGCGATTTCCCCATGCTCGTCTGATGTTCATAACGTTAAAATGGGATACCTCGCGCCAAATCGAATCATCGGGCATGAGGGCGTAGCCGAAGTCGTTTCTGTTGGAAAAGAAGTGAAAGATTTTAAGCCGGGTGATATCGTTATCGTTCCAGCCGTCACACCAAACTGGAGAAGCCTCGCTGTTCAGCAAGGTTTTCATCAGCACTGTGACGGACTGACGACAGGGAATACTCTGTCAAACCAAATAGATGGTCTGTTCGCAGAATACGCAATGGTTCCGGATGCGGATATGAACCTGGCGCTGAAGCCGGAAGAAATCAGCCTTAATTCTGCTGTGATGATCGGCGATATGATGACTACCGGGTTTTACGGTGCGGAATTGGCTGAAGTCGGCTTCGGAGATACCGTTGTTGTTATCGGTATTGGCCCGGTAGGTCTGATGGCTGTCATGGGTGCAAAATTGAGAGGCGCCGGACGTATCATTGTCATCGGCAGCCGTCCTTCCTGCATAGAGGTTGCCAAATACTACGGAGCAACGGATATCGTAAATTATAAAGAAGGCGACATTACCAGGCAGGTCTTCTCCCTGACCAATAAGAAGGGGGCTGATCGCTGCATCATTGCCGGCGGTGACGATAACGCGCTGGCTCAGGCAATCGCTATGGTTCGCTGGGGTGGAAACATCGGCAATGTAAACTACTTTAACACCTCTGGTGATCTGAGTATTCCAAATGCAAGATGGGGATTCGGCATGGGAAATAAAACGATCAAGGGCGGACTTTGCCCGGGTGGAAGAGTACGAACGGAAGGCCTGACATCTATGGTCAAATATGGCCGGGTAGATCCGGAACCTTTGATCACGCATGTTTTTCACGGACTGGACAAAGCCAAGGAGGCTTACGAACTGATGGCTAAGAAGCCGCCTGAATTAATCAAACCGGTGGTCGTCTGCGAATAGCGCGCCTTGTAAGTTTAATACAAAAGCGCGGAATTACAGTTAATAATATCTAAAATCCCGAGGATATTGTCCTCGTCAGAACTTTAACAAATATTGTCTGGTGTTATGATATAATGAATAAAAACAGCATTATTATCATGTATTATTGATTGACATTCGTTTTTCGGGATGTTAGTATGATTGTAAACGAGTAGATTACAGTTCTTTTCTTATTCGGATCCGGAGAATACAGTACAGGAGAGAAAACAGCATGAAAAAAGAGAGCGTAGCTATTACTGAATCATTGAAAAAAAAGCTAATGTCCGCTGACGATGCCGTCAGGTTGATACCCGATGGAGCAACTGTGCTGGTTGCCGGTACAGCTCTTGTGCTCTCTCCCGCCAAGATCTTTAAGCACATCGGAAATTCGTTTCTTGAGACTGGGCGCCCTCGCGACCTGTGCATCGTCACTTACGGTTCTCCGGACTTCGATGCGCCGGGCTACAATTATTTTGAAAATTTGACTCATAAGGGTCTCCTAAAGCGTGTAATCAGCGGGCATTTGGCCTATCATCACGCCCTGTTTCCTTTGATCAGGAGCAACGAAATAGAGGGCTACAATATTTCTCAGGGCGTGATATCGATCATGACGAGCGAGTGCGTCGCCGGGAAGGACGGATATCTGACAAAGGTTGGACTCTGTACCCAGCAGGATCCGCGCCAGGAGGGCTGCAAGCTCAACGTCGGCATGGAGACTGAGGACCTGGTCGAGCTTAGGATCGTGGATGGCGAAGAATACCTCTGGTACAAAATGATCCGTCCGGACGTCGCCGTGCTGAAGGCAAGTTATGCGGACGCGAAAGGCAACATCACGCTTGAAGCGGAGCCCTCAAATAACGACGCCCTTGTCTCCGCCATGGCGGCAAAGAATAACGGGGGCAAGGTCATCGTATACATAAAAGCCTTGAAAGAAGAGTACTTTAATCCGCGCCTCGTCCAAATCCCATATTTCCTTGTGGATGCAATCATCGTTGATCCCGACCACATACAGGCGTTCCCGAATCTCCCTTACAATCCCTATTTCTCAAATGAAGAGCGATGCAGCGGCGAAGAAATGCAGTTGATTTTAGAGAACGAGACAAAAAACAGCATTCGGAAAAGAGAGCTCGCACACAAGGTTATTGCAAGAAGGGCAGCAATGGAACTATTTCCGGAAGCCGTTGTGAACATCGGATATGGGATCCCGCAGATGATCAGCGGGGAAGCGCTCAACCTCGGGATTGATATGAGTTCCGTCGTCCTCACGACAGAAACCGGTATCATAGGCGGCGTACAGCTTCCGTCAATTTTCGGCGTATCCATGAACGCGGATTCCATCTATGATATGGCGTCTATGTTCAGATTCTACGAGGGCGGATGCCTTGATATCGGCTTCCTGGGTGCGTTGGAGGTGGACGCGGCCGGAAACGTGAACGTCTGTAAAAAAGAGCCCATTTTAGCGGGCGTCGGCGGCTTTAATTTCATTGTATATTCCGCAAAGAAGCTGGTATTCTGCTTCCCATTCATGCGGGGCTCGGGCTATCATTCCGAAAACGGAAAGATGGTCCCTTACGACGGATCGGGGAAGAAAATCGTGAAAAATGTAGAGTGCATCACCATGAACGCGGGAGTAGAGTTTGAAAATCGCAAGACTGTCCTTTACATCACGGAGCGTTGCGTATTCAAACTCAAAGAAAGCGGGATCGAAATCGTCGAAGTCGCTCCGGGGCTTGACCTGAAAAAGGACATACTCGACCTGCTTGACTTTACTCCTACGGTCGCGGAGGATCTGAAGGAAATGCCCAAAGTCTGTTTCGAGTGATTCAATAAATTATTATATTGAAAGGAAAGTGACTAAAATGAACAAACTGACAGATGCCGTAATCGTTGAGGTGGCCAGGACACCGATAGGAAAGTTTAAACAGGCGCTCGCTTCTTTTGAACCTACTACATTAGCTGCCATGGCAATGAATAAGGTCATCGAAAAAGCAGGAATTGACCCTGCAGTAATCGACGATGTCGTTTATGCTAACCTTTTTAATTACAATTATGGGGATTTGGGCAGGATCGCACTGCTCGAAGCCGGGCTTCCGATTTCGGTTCCGGCAGTCACCATTAACAGACAATGTGCCAGCTCTCTTAATGCTGTCGCGTTTGCGGCATCCATGATCATGACCGGCTCGGCGGACGTCGTAATGGCAGGCGGAGTGGAGAGCTATTCCAGGCAGCCGTTTATGATCAAAAAACCCGATACCGCTTACCCCATGTCTTTGGAGATGGCGCCATACAAAGCTTCACCTGATACTATCGGCGATCCGCCAATGATCATTACCGCGGAAAACCTTGCAAAGGAATATGGGATTACAAGGGAAGAATGCGATGAATTCGCGGTGAACAGTCATAAAAAAGCTGCGGCGGCATGGGATAGGGGTTTCTTCAACGACGAAGTATTTACAATTGAAATACCGCAGAAAAAAGGCAATCCTATTATCTTTGACCGGGATGAATGCGTACGTGGAGACACCACTTCAGAGTCGTTAAGCAAACTGAAACCTGTTATGGTAAAAGATGGCGTCGTTACCGCGGGTAACTCTTCTCCTATGAACGACGGCGCTTCCGCGGTGCTTTTGATGAGCGGAGAAAAGGCAAAAGAGTACGGCTTAAAGCCACTGGCAAGAGTAACCGCGTTTGCTGCCGCCGGGTGTGATCCTCACATCATGGGCATCGGACCTGTACACGCTACAAGAAAGCTTATGCAGAGGACGGGACTTACACTCGATGATTTCGATTTTATCGAACTCAATGAAGCCTTTGCGGCGCAGTCTATCGCTTGCATCAAAGAATTAAATCTTGACCTGAACAAAGTGAATCCGAATGGAGGCGCAATTGCGATCGGGCATCCAAATGCGGCATCCGGAGGAGTTCTCACCGCAAGAGCAGTAAGACACATGGAAGAGGCCAATTTAAAGAGAGCGCTTATCTCTTTCTGCATCGGCGGCGGACAGGGCTTCTCATGCGTTCTCGAAAGAGATTAACGACGGCGTCTCCGACGCCTACGGTTTCAGGTTCCGGCAAGTAAATCGCCGAAACCCAAAATCGTTCGTTAAACGATTTGAATAAAAATCCAGTTCCGAATTGTAGTTTGTTGGATGAGTATCATGAAATAGAGGTGAAAAATGGGTAAATTAAGTGGAAAATATGCAGTCGTAACCGGAGGAAGCAAAGGAATCGGCGAGGCAATCGTAAAAAAATTTGTTGAAGACGGTGCGGCAGGGGTTGCGATTTTAGGGCGCAATTTGGACCTTGCGCAACAAACGGCAAAGGCTATCGATCCTACCGGAGAAAAAGTTATCGCGATCGGGTGCGATGTCGGCAATGAACAGCAGGTAGCCGACGCAATCAAAATCATATTGGAAAAATTCAAAACCATCGACATTCTGGTAAACAACGCGGGGATTACAAAGGATGCCATGTTCCACAAGATGACAAATGAACAATGGGATGCCGTAATCAACATCAACCTCAACGGTACGTACTACATGTGCAAATATGTCATACCGGTCATGCGTGAGAAAAACTACGGCAGGATCGTTAACATCACATCCGTATCCGCGTTCGGCAACGTTGGACAGGCAAACTATTCCGCGTCAAAAGGCGCGATCATAAGCCTCACAAAAACACTTGCGAAGGAAGGCGGGCCTAAGAATATTACCGTCAATTGCATCGCGCCAGGATCTATTAAGACGGATATGTATGCTGCGGTGCCGGAAGAGATTGCTGCGGAACACATGAAACTTATACCGCTCAAACGGCTCGGAGAGCCGGAAGAAATAGCCGGCGCAACGTCTTTCCTGGCAAGTGACGAGGCTAGTTTCATCTCCGGCCAATGCCTCATCATAAGCGGCGGCAGTATTTAACGACGGCGTCTCTGACGCCTACGGTTTCAGGTTCCGGCAAGTAAATTGCCGAAACCCAAAACCGCTCGTTAAAAGATTTGAGTGCCGTGCGAATATTCGCCTGAAAGGCGAATCGCACATGGCGGTTCAAATCGAACAAGTCGATTTGAATGGAGGATAAAGCTTAAAGACAAAATTGCGGTAATTACCGAAGGTTCAAGAGGACTGGGCAAGCGATAACTCATTTAGAGCAATGTTCATTACGGTATAAATGATCAAGACCGACATTTAACCGCTATGATAGCAAAATTGAAATGGAGGGAAAAGATAATGAAAAAAAATAAGTCTATCCTCGCAGTGCTCGTAATTACTTTGATTATGGCGTTGGCGCTGAGCGGATGCGGAGGAGGCGGCGGCGCTGCCGAACCTTCGGGCGACACAGGAGACCAGGCCGAAACCGAGCAGCCCGCCGGCGAAGTGATCATCGGCTATGTCGGAGCACAGACAGGCCCGTCGGCTACGATGGGAACAGCCACCGTGCAGGGCGCGGAGCTTGCGATCGATGAAATCAACGCAGCCGGCGGCATCATGGGCAGCCAGATCAAATTTGTGAACCGAGACGATGAAGCCGATCCCACAAAATCATTGACCGCGGTCCAGGAGCTGATCGACAAGGAAAAGATCCAGTTCCTGATTGGTTCCCCGAACTCAACCTGCGTTGCGGCATCTGAAGATTATGTCAACCAGAACAAAGTGGTCCATATCATTAACATCGCGACTAACACCCTGCTTATCGACCCTGTAAAATATCCATATTCCTTCAGGACATTCTTCCCAAGCCCGGTACAGGCTGAAGCCCTTGTAAACATCGCCAAGAATGCCGGCTTCCAGAAAATCGTCCTGCTCGGAGACACCACAGCTCTCGGAAACGACGGAATCGCTTCTTTGCAGGCAGCCGCCCAGGCAGCCGGAGTCCCTATCGTGGAAGCGATCACGTATAAATCCGGAGACGCGGATATGACGCCTGTGGCTGAGAAGATCAAAAAAGACGAAGCGGATTGCGTACTCGCATGGACGCTTGGCGCTGACGGAGCGAAAATCGTCGCGGCGCTTTCCAGAATCGGTTATATGGATAAGCTGATCTATCTTGGCTATACCGGAATCACCCTGCCGAACTTCAGAGAGCTTTCCGGGGACGGCGTTGACAGGTGTTATACGCTGAACGGCTTATGGTCGGTAGACAAAGCTGCCGGCAAGACACAGCTGGACGCCGCGCGTCAGGAACTCTATGATAAGCTGGTTGCAAAATACGGTAAATACGGTCCCGGCGGCAGAACCACCGCGCCCCAGATGGTGGCGTCCGGCTATGACGCCGTCTACCTCTATAAATGGGCTGTTGAAACCGCCGGATCCTTCGATCCCGACAAGGTGAAGGAAGTATTGGAGACAAAGATCTCCGAGTATCCAATGAAGATCTGTATGGCGGATACATACCGGTTCACACCGGCAAATCACGAAGCGATTTCCGGAAAGGATCTTGTGCCTGTTCTGTTAGACCCAATGATGACATCGGACAGCATCTTCGGAGACGTGTACATCAGGGGATCCTTCTCAAAATAACGAGGCGGTAATGTCCCCTGACATAAACTTTAGCGTGCCGATACCGGTCTGCTGACGGCCGGTATCGGCACGCTGTTTCAACGGACAAATCGAACAAGCAGGTTTGAACGGTTCAAACAAGCCGATTTGAAAAGATCCGGAACACATTCGGGCAGTTAAAACAATGAGAGGAGATTAACAGGATGCAGCAACTGATATTCGGACTGGCCAACGGGAGCATCTACGCGCTGATGGCGCTTGCGATCGGGATGGTCAGCTCAACGACAGGCATTGTTAATTTTGCACACGCATCTGTTGTAATGATGGGAGCGATGGTAAGCTGGTGGATGATGGTGATTTACCATTTCAACTATGTACCGGCGCTGATTGTGGCGATAGCCGTCAGCATCGTGCTGAACATAATCATGTATGAGACGTGCGTCAAGAAACTCGGAAATTTGCTGGACAATGTGGGATGGATCATCACGCTGTTCGGCGCGTCGATCATATTGGACAACGTTGCGCGCATGGTGTTCGGCACGGAGCCGCAGGCATATCCGTACCTGTTTGAAGGGAAAATGATTACAATCGGGAACGCGAACATCTTACTGCACGAGCTGATGATGATCACGATCGCCGTCGTGATCGGAATCGTATACCAGACGATCATAAAGAGGACCCGGTTCGGCCGGGCTGTCCGCGCTGTCGCGTTCAGGCCGTCCACGGCGGAACTCATGGGCATCAAAAGCGAATGGATCATCCTGCTGTGCTTTGCGATGGCAGGCGCCGTCGCCGCGGTGGGGGGCGCTCTGATCGCGCCCATTACGTTTGCAAGCTACACCATGACGCTTTCAATTGGACTGAAAGGATTTGCGGCCGCCGTGCTGGGCGGATTCGGAAACACAAAGGGAGCGTTTATCGGAGGTCTGATCCTGGGGCTTATCGAAAGCTTTATCAGCATCTTCATCCCCGCGGGGATAAAGGATTCGATCAGCTTCGTGATTATGATCATTGTGATAATATTCTTGCCGGGAGGGATAATGAGTGCCAAGATTTTTAACAGAAACTGGTCCGCTGCAGAAAAAGTATAGCGCATGGTTTAACATATTAAAGGCGGTATTACTGCTTTTTTGCCTGGCGTTTCCATTCATGGCCGGCAATTATTACATCAGATTTGCCATCATCATTTTTATCTACATAATTCTATCGATCGGCTACGACATTTCCTCGGGATACTGCGGGATGCTGACCCTTTCAGCCGCGGCCATATTCGGCGCCGGCGCGTACGCGTCCGCAATCACCATCGCGACCCTGAAAATGCCGTTCCTGGTCGGGATGCTCACGGCAATGATCGTAAGCGGCCTGATCAGCCTGTCGATCTCCCTGCCGGCCTATAAAGTGAGAGGCAATTACCTGGCGCTGATCAGCCTTGGCATTCTTGAGATCGTACAGAGGATCCTGAACGACTGGATTGCCCTGACGCAGGGCGCGGCTGGATTCTTCCTCCCGTCATGGTCCATATTCGGCATCCATCTTACGAATTATTCAAAATACTATGTGGTGTTTTTCTTCCTGATCCTCGCCATGCTGTTTGAGTGGGGGCTGGTCAAGAGCCACTGGGGCCGCGATTTTATCGCGGTCAAAGACGACGAGGTCGCGGCGTCGGGCGTGGGCATCAACAACCGGAAGTTCAAGGTCATCGCATTGCTCATCAGCTCCATGATGATCGGAGTGGCTGGTTCGCTTTACGCGAGTTACAGCGAATTCATCAGCCCCGATACGTTCGGGTTCTATCTGACAATCCTGGTCCTTCTGATGGTCGTGATCGGCGGAACGGGAACGCTCGCCGGCCCCGCCATCGGCGTTGTGGTCGTCATGATCATACCGGAATTTTTCAACGCATCCCCCGACCTGAAGCAGATCGTCTTCGGCATGCTCCTGATCGTATTGACACAGGTCATGCCCGGAGGGATCGTGGGAAGATTCAAGAAACGCTTCCGGGCGATCGAAGATAATAAGGATATTGAGAACGCGGGAGACAGGCCGCCCATCAGCTTTGAAAAATATCGAGTGGAAGAGGACGGATCCGAAAACGTTCTGGAAGTAAAGAACCTTACAAGAAGATTCGGCGGCCTTACGGCTGTGGGAAACTTCGACCTGACGGTGAAGCGGGGCACGGTCCATTCCCTGATCGGGCCTAACGGAGCCGGCAAGACGACTACGGTCAATATGATAACGGGTATCGATAAGCCCACCGAAGGCAGCGTTACATTTGACGGCGGGGATATCACGGGAATGGAGCCCTTCGTTCTGGTAAAGCGCGGGATCGCCCGGACCTACCAGCATGTCCGGCTGTTCAAAGACCTTCGCGTGATCGACAACGTAGCCATGGGCGGAAGAATCTATTATACTTACAGCATGGCCGGAGCGATCTTCCATTCGCGCAAAAAAAAGAAAGAAGAAAGAGAAGCCTATCTGGAGGCATATGACTGTCTGAAGCTGATCGGCCTTGGCGAGAAATCTAATTTTGATCCGGGAAGCCTTTCCGCGGGACAGCAGAAGCTGCTGGAGATCGCCCGCGCCCTGTGCGAGAAGCCGAGGCTTATGGTTCTGGACGAGCCCTGCGCGGGCCTGAATGAAACGGAAGTGGCGGAGCTTTCGGAAATCATCAAGAAGATAAAAGACGTCGGCATAACGGTGCTGATGATCGAGCACCATATGAGCATCGTCATGGGCATATCCGAT
>DATMXY010000045.1:0-4379 GCA_035561275.1 Anaerovoracaceae bacterium
CAGTCACTCTGGATCAGCTCTGCAGGGTGTTCGATGTTTCAAAAAATACGATCCGGCGTGATCTGAAGGAGATCATAATGGGCGGAAATTTCAAAAAAATATACGGCGGCGTTACCGTCAAGGATAGCAAGGACCTGCCCCCCTTCAGTGAAAGAAACATCAGCAACCTGGAAGCCAAGAAGAAAATCGCGGCAAGGGCCGCCGAACTGGTGGAGGACAGCGACGTAATCTTTATCGATTCCGGAACGACGACCATCCATATGATCGATTACATCAAGGACAGGAAGAATCTGACCGTTATAACGAGCAATCTGGAAGTGATGATCCGCGTCATTCCTTATGAAAATATCAAGCTGATCACATTGTCCGGAGAGCTGGACAGGAACACGCTGTCATTCACAGGAGATACCGCTTCCGCGGTTTTAAAGAGCTATAATATTTCCAAGGCCTTCATGGCTTCCGCGGGAGTATCGGTCGACGGAGGCGTTACCAACTCATCCACCAAGGAATACGACATCAAAAGCACCGCCGTGAAGAGAAGCAACTCGGTATATCTGCTGGCCAGCAAAGACAAATACAATGTTGTGGCCATCATGACCTATTGCACGCTGGATAAGCTGACCGGCCTCATAGCCGACGATAAACCTCCGCAGGACATCACGGATTTTATGGAGGAACATGGGATTGAGATGTATCTCGCAAAATAAGTCCGCCCGCGTTTTCAAAGAATGCGGGAAATTAATTAAAAACCCGTCGAATGCGGCGGGCTTTTATGTTATACTAATATTGTGTATATGTTGTAATATCGGGAGGATGCGGACATGACGACATTGAAGATCATTTTCGTTGTTCTGCTATGTGTGCCTCTGCTGTATATATCATGCGTTCTGATTGGAAAACTCATGGACGAATATATAAAGAACCTGAAGAAAAAGAAGTAGGAGACTTGCAATGCACAGAGGCCTGTTTATCACCTTTGAAGGTCCGGACGGTTCCGGAAAAACGACGCAGATCGAGCGGCTGAAAGCCTTTCTTAAAGAAAAAGGGTATGAGGCCGTTCTTACCAGGGAACCGGGCGGCACGGCCATCGGGGAAAAACTCAGGGAAATCGTCCTGGACAAAAACAATACGGAAATGGACTATATGGCGGAAGCTCTCATCTATGCGGCGGCAAGGGCGCAGCATGTGGCACAGGTTATCCGTCCGGCCCTGGAAGAGGGAGGAACGGTCATCTGCGACCGGTTCATGGACTCCAGTATCGTTTATCAGGGCTACGGCAGGAAACTGGGGGACTGCGTAAGGATCATCAACGAGTATGCCGTAAGGGGCTGCTTGCCGGATATCACATTTTTGTTCAAGGTGGACCCGGCTGTCGGTAAACGCAGGATCAAGGCCGACAAACTGGACCGGCTCGATCTGGAAAAGCTGGAATATCACAAAGTGGTCTTCCAGGCCTATGAGCAGTTGGAAAAACAGTACCCCGAACGGATCATCGGCATCGACGCGGAGAGAAGCATCGACGCGATCAGCGGGGAGATCCGGGAGCATATCGACAGGCTGCTGCGTTAAGGAAGGACAAGACGGAAAATGTCTTTCAAAGATATAAAAGGAAACGGAAAAACGGTGGAGAGAATGTCCCGGGCAATTATGAGCCGGAACATCTCCCATGCGTATCTTCTGGAGGGAGATCGTACCATAGACAAGCTTGCCCTGGCGGAGAATTTTGTGAAGGCGATCCTCTGCAGGGAAGGCGGCGGAGACAGCTGTGGATGCTGCCCGTCCTGCAGCAAGATCAGCCACGGCAATCATGAAGATGTGATCTACCTTGCCGCGGATGGAAACAGCATCAGGGACGAGGCGGTGGAAGAGCTCCAGAGCCGGCTGAAGAAAAAGCCTTATGTAGGCGACAGGAATATCGTGATCCTTCAGGACGCGGACACCATGACGCTGCGGGCACAGAACAGGCTGCTGAAAACATTGGAAGAACCCGCGCCGGGAACGGTCATGATCCTTTTGTCCGAGAATATGGAAAACCTGGTACAGACCATCTTGTCCAGATGCGTTATTTTCAGGCTGAACCCATTTGAAACTCCGGAATATAAGGACGTTCTGGAAGGGGCTGTACGGATTGTGGACATGGTCCTGGACGGGAAGCCCTTTTACGAGATAAGTCCACGGCTGGCGGATTATACCGCTGGCAGGGAAACCGCCCTTGAATTTCTGGACGCCATGGAAAGCTGGTACCGGGATCTTGCCGTCAGCGGTTACGATCCTCAAAGTCAACTGTTATTTCATGCGGACAGGGCGGAGGAGCTCCGGAAGCGGGGCAAGCTTTACCAGCGAAGCGCGGTCGACAATGCTGTCGCCGCCATTGAAGAAGCGAAAAATGACCTTAATAGGAATATGAATACGAGTTATACATTAAAAAAAATGATATTGAGAATAATTGCGTAATCTGTTTACTTGCGCAAGAGGAGGATATTGATGGTTAAAGTTGCAGGAGTCCGGTTTAAAAAAGCCGGAAAGATATATTACTTCGATCCCGACGTATTACAGGTGGAAAAGGGAACCAATGTCATCGTCGAGACCGCAAGGGGCATGGAGTTCGGTACGGTGACCTCAGGGATCAAAGAGGTCCCGGAAAGCGAGATTGTACCGCCGTTAAAGAAAATCGTACGGATCGCGGATGAAAACGACCTTGTCCAGCACAGGGAAAATGTCAGGAAAAAGCAGAGGGCCATCGACTTGTGCCAGGAGAAGGTGAACAAGCATAACCTGCAGATGAAGCTCATCGACGTGGAATATACCTTTGACAACAGCAAGATCATCTTCTATTTCACCGCCGACGGCAGGGTCGATTTCAGAGAACTGGTCAAGGACCTGGCGGGTGTCTTCAAGATGAGGATCGAGCTCCGCCAGATCGGCGTCAGGGATGAGGCGAAGATGGTAGGCGGTATCGGCACCTGCGGCAAGGGGCTGTGCTGCCACACGTGGCTCCCGGAATTTGAGCCGGTTTCCATAAAGATGGCGAAGGTCCAGAACCTTTCCCTCAATCCAACCAAAATTTCCGGGATCTGCGGCAGGCTCATGTGCTGCCTGAAGTATGAGAACGATATTTATTATGAACTGAGGAAGGGTATGCCCGAGGCGGGTGAACGCGTCAAGACCGGCGATGGCGTCGGGATCGTCCAGGAGTCCAACATCCTGGAAAACAAGATCAAGGTTCGGCTGGTTCTGGAAGAAAAAACGCAGGATAAGCCGGAAAAACTCAGCACGGATATCTATACCTATAAAAAACAGCAGATCACGAGGATCGACGCCAAGGAAAGCAAGGATATTTCGGATGAGATCGACGAGGCGCTGCTTGACGAAATCAAGGATCTGCTGAAAGAATAAACAGAATGATTTATGATGGGGAGCGGATAGACGAGATCGGATTCGGGAACCTCAGGCTGATACAAAAGCCTGAGGATTTTTGCTATGGGATCGACGCGGTGCTGCTGGCCACCTTCGCGGAGGTTCGAAAAGGCGGCAGGGTCATCGACCTTGGTACCGGGACCGGCGTCATTCCCCTGATCCTGAGCCACAGGACTGAAGCCGCAGCGATCGTCGGCGTGGAGATTCAGAAGGACGCTTATGAGCGGGGGCTGCGCAATATCATCCTCAACGACCTGGGGGAGCGGGTCAGGATGATCCACGGGGACGTCAAACAGCTGGTTAAAGAGGGAATGGTAGTCAGGCACAGTTTTGACGCCGTCGTGACGAATCCTCCTTATGTTAAGGTCGGAGGCGGGCTGAAAAACAAGGAAAGCGCAAGGGCTGTTGCCAGACATGAAACCACGGCGGAGCTGGACGACTTCATCGGCGAGGCGAGCCTTCTGCTGAAGGACCGGGGGAACTTTTACATGGTCCACAGACCAAGCCGGCTTGTGGACATCAGTGTGTTGTGCCGCAGGCATAAGCTAGAGCCCAAGGAGCTCAGGCTTGTAAGTCCCAATAAGGATACCGTTCCCAACATCCTTTTGATCCACTGCGTTAAGCACGGCAGGCCAGAACTGAAATTCCTCGATTCCCTTTATGTCTACAATGAGGACGGCAGCTACACCGAAGAAATCCTGCGCCTGTATGAAAGAGGTTTATAAATCGAATTGCCGTGCCCGTCCAATAAAAAAACCTGCTTTTCAGCAGGTTTATTTTCCTCATGTAATTCGATTCTTTTACTTTTTCTCCGCAGTTCAGATTTTTATAACTTCTGCAGTTCATCGATACAGTCGGCACAGACATTTTTGTCATGTATTCTTTTTACATTCTTTGCGTTGCCACAGAAAATACAAGCAGGCTCATACTTTTTTAACAGGATATAATCACCATCTACATAG
>DATMXY010000046.1:0-7679 GCA_035561275.1 Anaerovoracaceae bacterium
TTACTATTTCTCTTGATATCTCACACTGCCGGTGATATACTGTTTTTCATCGATTGCAAAAACGACATTTCAAACTTAATTTATATATGCCCAAAAAGGAGGAGAATAAAATGGCAAAAGAGAAAGTTATACTGGCGTATTCCGGAGGTCTCGATACTTCCATTATATTGACGTGGCTCAAGGAAAATTACGATTATGAGGTGATTGCCGTCTGCTGTGACGTAGGTCAGGCAGAAGACCTTGGCGCAGTGGAAAAGAAGGCCTACGCCACCGGCGCATCCAAATACTATTTAGCCGATCTGCGGGATGAATTCATCACCGGTTACATATGGCCAACGCTGAAAGCTGGCGCTGTCTATGAAAACGATTATCTGCTTGGAACCTCCATGGCTAGGCCGCTCATGGCGAAAAAGCTAGTGGAGATCGCCGAGCAGGAAGGCGCGTTCTATATCGCCCACGGCTGCACCGGAAAGGGAAACGACCAGGTCCGCTTCGAATCCACCATCCACGCCCTCAATCCCGCCATCAGGATCATCGCACCCTGGAGGATCTGGGATCTCAAATCCAGGGAGGATCTGCTGGATTATGCGGAAAATCACAACATTCCGGTGTCTCAGTCCTTAAAGAAAATCTACAGCAGGGACCAGAACATCTGGCACATCAGCCATGAGGGCGGAAACCTGGAAAGCCCCTGGAACCAGCACTTGGACGACATTCTCGTCATGAGCGTACCGCCGGAGGAAGCCCCGGACCAGCCGACCTTTATCGATATCGATTTCGAGCAGGGCGTTCCCGTGGGACTGAACGGCGAAAAGATTTCTCCCATTGATCTTCTTACCGAACTGAACAAAATCGGCGGTGAAAACGCCGTCGGAACCATAGATATCATTGAAAACCGCCTTGTAGGCATGAAGTCCAGGGGCGTATACGAGACCCCCGGCGGGACGATCCTCTTCAAAGCCCATGCGGCTCTGGAGAAATTGATCCTTGACAGAGATACCATGGCATATAAGAATATAGTAGGACAGAAATATGCCCAGCTGGTTTACGACGGTCTGTGGTTCACTCCATTGAAAGAGTCCCTGGACGCCTTCGCGAACGCGGTCCAGGCGCCGGTCACCGGAACGGTCAAGATGAAACTTTACAAAGGCAACTGCCTGCCGGTGGCCTCCAAATCGGAAAATTCCCTCTACAGCGAAGAATTCGCCACCTTCAGCAAGGATGAAGTTTACAATCAGAAGGACGCGGAAGGGTTTATCAATCTGTTCTCTCTGTCGATGAAGATCAGAGCGATTATGAATCACAATAAGCAAGGAGGAGCAATACAGGATGAAGCTTTGGAAAGGAAGGTTCTCAAAGGCGGAGAATTCGTTGGCTGAGGAATTCAACGCCTCCATAGACGTTGACCAGCGGCTGTACCGGCAGGACATCGCCGGAAGCATCGCCCATGCCAGAATGCTTTCAAAGCAGGGAATATTAAACGAAGACGAAGCTCTTGAAATTGAGTCGGCTTTGCTGGAAATATTAAGGGACATCGATGCCGAACGGATCCGTTTCACCGTCGAGCAGGAGGATATTCACATGAATATCGAAAGCATCCTGACGGAACGGATCGGGCCGGCGGGGAAAAAGCTGCACACCGCAAGAAGCAGAAACGACCAGGTTGCGGTGGATATCCGCCTTTACTTAAAAGAAGAGATCAAATCGATTATCGGTTTGTTGAATGATCTGAACGCCGTGCTGACAGACCTTGCGAAGGCAAACCGTGATACGGTGATGCCCGGCTATACGCACCTGCAACGGGCGCAGCCCGTTACCCTTGCCTTTCATCTCCTGGCTTACCGGGAAATGTTCCGCCGTGACGTCAGGAGGTTTGAAAACTGCTGCGACGAAACAGATTCCCTGCCGCTGGGTTCGGGCGCTTTGGCCGGGACCGCCTACAACACGGACCGGGACTTTCTGGCGGAACTGCTGAGCTTTTCAAGGGTTTGTATGAACGCCATGGACGCGGTGAGCGACCGGGATTTTGCCATTGAATTCTTGAGCT
The DNA here is from genome assembly GCA_035561275.1 of Anaerovoracaceae bacterium. Taxonomy (GTDB): domain Bacteria; phylum Bacillota; class Clostridia; order Peptostreptococcales; family Anaerovoracaceae; genus Anoxybacterium. The sequence goes on from DATMXY010000046.1 coordinate 2,048, forward strand.
GCTCCTCCATCACTATGATGCACCTGTCCCGTTTCTGCGAGGAACTGATCCTTTGGAGTTCCTCTGAATTCGGTTTTATCGAGATGGACGACGCCTTCAGCACCGGAAGCAGCATCATGCCGCAGAAAAAGAACCCCGACATGGCGGAGCTGATCCGGGGCAAAACAGGGAGGGTATACGGGGACCTGATAACGCTGCTCACCGTTATGAAAGGCCTGCCGCTGGCATACAACAAGGATATGCAGGAGGATAAGCGGCCGGTATTTGACGCGGGCGACACGCTGAAAAGCTCCCTTGCCATTTTCACGGAAATGATCTCGGCGATGAAAATCCGCGCCGACGTCATGGAGGAGGCCGCAAGATCCGGCTTTATGAATGCCACGGACGCGGCGGATTATCTGGTGTCCAAAGGCCTCGCCTTTCGGGACTGCCATGAGATCATCGGGCGGCTCGTGCTTTACTGCATCAAAAACGGCAAGGCCATCGAGGAATTGACTTTGGAGGAACTGAGAAGCTTCTCCGATAAATTCGAGTCGGATATCTATAAAAAAATCGATATCCGCGCCTGCATCAACGCCAAAAAATCAAAAGGCTCCACGTCCTTTGAGAGCGTAGAGCAGATGCTGAACGAGTAAACCGTTTGAGCCGGTTGCGGGAGCAGGAGCGGCGCTTGTGTCAATCCTGCGCGTAGGATTGGTCTGAACGGAAAAATTCCATTCCGGCTAAAGCCGGGGAATTTCCGGATGCCTTTTTGCCCCAAGCTTGCTTGGATTGGCAAAACGGACAGCAGCGAGCAAAGCGAGTCGGAGGCCGAAGGCCGTTGGCGCCTGCCGACGTTTGCTTTGCAAACGGGGCTAGGGTGCGCAAGTCAATTGCATCATAATTTCCAGCTTGTTGTACACGCCCCGTTCCAGCGGCTCGTACAGAGGCTGGATTTCTTCTTTTTTGAGATAGCTTCTTATGGCCGCATAGTATTCGGGTTCGCTGAGGTTTAAAAGGACCGGCGGATAGCCGTTCCGGATGAGTTCGTAATACATGGCCATCCTTGCCACCGCTTCCGAGCCTGTCTCGTAGGGATAGATCTCCACCAGTTTGTTATGCAGGTAAGCCGCCCGGAGGATCGGGTTGCCCTGAAAGTCGTTGGTATCCATCCATTGAAACAGGATGTCCATCTGCTCCTCGATCTCGCTGGGGTGCGGCGGTATGTAATCGAGCATAATCAGCACCGGATTGGTCCTCCGGTATTCCAGCCTTCCGGGATTGGTCAGGGCCTGATAAAACCGGAAAAGGCTCTTCTCAGTAAGCTCGTCCCCCATTTCCGCCATGCCGTAAGCGATCCGGATCGCATCCTGGTAGAATCCCACGGCCGAATGGTCGCTGATGCTAACCTCTATGATGAATTCACCCTTCAGGATCCTCTGTACGCCGGCTTTCCCGATGCCGCTGCCGTCCAGCCTCATACAGGTGTAGATCCAGTCAACAAGATTGATCTCGTTGATATACTCCGCCGTTTCTTTCGTATAAGGCTTTCTGTTGTCCAGTATGAGCTTCTTTTTCTTGATCTCACGAAACACCTTTCAGGACCTCACCTTCGCAAAAGCCGGCCATCACTGGCCGGCCTGATTTTTTGTTTTACACCGGATAGACCATATCCTCTTGGTTCAGCAGGGTCGAGTCGATCTGATACCGCTTGGCGTTCCTGTATTTGAAGAATTCGACCGACGGTCCCGGGAACAGGGCCCTTGTAAGGACGTCTTCTTCCTGCTCCACGTATTCGGCGACTTCTCTTTTGGTTTTTTCCAGCTCCGGCTCGATGAGATCGGCGGGCCTGCAGGTAACGACTTCCTCGTCCCCGATAATCTTTTTCACAATTTCATCCTTGATAGGAACCGTGGTCTTGCCGTACATTCCTTTTACGAGCTGTTTCACCTCATTGGGGACCATTTTGTACCGTTCGCCGGTGACGATGTTCAAAACCGCCTGTGTTCCCACGATCTGGCTCGTCGGCGTTACAAGAGGCGGATATCCCAGGTCTTCCCTTACTCTGGGAACCTCTTTCAGCACCTCTTCAAATTTATCCATGGCGTTGGACTGCTTCAACTGGGAAACCAGATTGGACAGCATTCCGCCCGGTACCTGGTAGATCAGGGTATTGATATCGACGCCCATGAGCTTCGGGTCAAGCAGCCCGGATGCGATGTATTTCTCGCGGATCGGCCGGAAATATTCCGCCGCGTGATTCAGCAGGTCCATATTCAGTTCCGTGTCGTATTCCGTCCCTTTAAAAGCATAGGCAAGGGGCTCCGTGGGAGGCTGGGATGTTCCCTCCGCGAACGGGGAAAGGGCGGTATCGATGATGTCGACTCCGGCTTCTGCCGCCTTCATATAGGTCATGCTGCCCAGGCCGCTGGTGGCGTGGGTATGGAGTTCAAGCGGGATTTTAACCGCTTTTTTGATTTCCTTTACAAGTTCGAACGTATTGTATGGACTCAGCAGGCCGGCCATGTCCTTAATGCAGATGGAATCCGCCCCCATCTGCTCGATCTCTTTGGCAAGGTTGATGAACACCTCGTTGGTGTGCACCGGGCTGAGGGTGTAAGAAATCGCTCCCTGGGCGTAACCGCCGTACTTCTTCGTGGCTTCGACGGCCCTCTGAAGGTTCCTGGTGTCATTCAGCGCATCGAAGATACGGATGATGTCGATGCCGTTGCCGATGGCTCTGTTTACAAACTCGTCCACCACATCGTCGGCGTAATGCTTATAGCCGAGAAGGTTCTGCCCCCGGAGCAGCATCTGGAGCTTTGTGTTTTTTACATTTTTCCTGATGATTCTCAGGCGTTCCCATGGGTCTTCATTTAAGAATCTGAGACAGGCGTCAAAGGTCGCGCCGCCCCAAACCTCCATCGCATGGTATCCTACGCCGTCCAGAATCTCCAGCGCGGGAAGCATTTCATCGGTGGTCATCCGCGTCGCAATCAGCGACTGGTGGCCATCTCTTAAAATCGTTTCTGTTATTTTTACCTTAGCCATATTCCCCTCCGTTTATCTTGTATCTGAATTTCGAAATCCATTGTTCATCAGGCTTACTGACATTATATAGCAGCGTCCGATAAAATCAATATGCTCTTAAAAATGTATACAATATTTCCGCAAATCTCCGCAGCACCGGTTGACGAGGTCAAACGCCTACAGCAGCTCGATGCTGTCGCCGGTTTTTACCGTTCCGCCTTTTAGTACTTTCGTAAAAATGCCCTCCGTCGGCATGACGCAGGTGCCGGTCTGCTGTCTGATGGCGCAGCCGGTGTGGCACTCCTTGCCGATCCTCGATACCTCCTGGACGGTTTCCCCGATTTTCAGCTTCGTACCGATTGGCAGCGTCTTAAGTTCGATTCCCTGGGTGGTGATGTTTTCCGCAAAGACGCCCGCGGCAAGCGAAAGTCCCATGGCCCTCATCTTGTCGACGCTCTCATCGGCAAGCAGGCTTACCTGTTTGATGTCGTCCAGGCCGCAGTGGGCGTCTCCCTTGACGCCTCCTTCGATAAACTCCGCCTGTTCCACCGGGAGCTTGATCACGCCTGTCTTGTCGCTGACATTTATGGATAATACCTTCGCCATAATTCTGCCTCCCTAAAGATTTTCATAGTCCCCGGATTTGCCTCCGGATTTTTTCACCAGTCTGATGTCGGTGATCCGCATGCCCCTGTCAACGGCCTTGCACATATCATAGATCGTCAGCGCCGCTACGGAAACCGCGTGAAGGGATTCCATTTCGATGCCCGTTTTCCCGACGGTGCTGGCGCAAGCCTCGATATGGACTGCGGAATTCGCCTCGTCAAAGGTGAAGTCCATTTCCACGCCGGTGATCATGATATTGTGGCACATTGGGATCGCCGAAGCGGTATTCTTCGCGGCCATGATCCCGGCAGTCTGCGCAACGGACAATACGTCTCCCTTTTCCGCCGCGCCTTCTTTGATCATCTCAAGCGTCGACCTCTTCATATAGATGCTGCCTCTGGCTACTGCGATCCGTTTGGTATCCGCCTTTTTCCCCACGTCCACCATCCTCGGCCTTCCGTGATTGTCAAGATGGGTCAGCTCGCTCATGTCATCCTCCGATCTGGCTCATGCCGCGTTCCACAGGCTTTGCCCCATCGTTGAGCAGGTGCTTTTCCCCCTTGCGGAGGACAGCGTTCCTGATTGCTTTCTTTAACAGTCCGTCGTCGTTGGTTTTCAGGACGTCTTTCAGATCGATTTCCTCGTCGGTGTGGAGACAGGGCTTCAGTTTTCCGTCCGCGGTGAGCCTTATCTTGTCGCAGTTGCCGCAGAACAGATTGCTCATGGGACTGATGAATCCGATGTTCCCCTGCGCCTCGGGATATCGCCAGAGTTCCGCGACCCCTTCCCGCTTATCCAGGGGGATCAGGCAGGGAAGCTTCTCTTTGATCTCTCCGACGGAAAGATAGCGGTAATCATTGTCTTTTGAAACCCGGCCCACCGGCATCAACTCAATAAAACGGATATTAATCGGATGGTTGATGGTGAGCTGGACAAAGTCAAGAATTTCATCGTCGTTGAAGCCCTTTATGGCGACAACATTCAATTTTAATGGAGTCAGGCCATATTTCAGCGCTGCGTTGATGCCTTCGAACGCCGCGTCCAAGTCTCCTCCCCGGGTGATATCTTCATATTTATGGTACTTCAGAGAATCCACGCTGATATTGACCCTCTGTAATCCGGCTTTTTTCAGTGCTTCGGCGTGCTGCGCCAGCATGGTGCCGTTAGTAGTCATGGCAAGTTCTCTGACGCCATCGATTGCCGCAAGGCTTTCCACAAGGCTCACGATCCCTTTTCTGGCAAGAGGTTCTCCGCCGGTGATCCTGTATTTCGTGATGCCCAGCGCCGCCGCCGCCGTAACGACCCTTGCGATCTCTTCAAAGGTCAGGATCTTATCGTGGCCCAGATTTTTGACGCCCTCTTCCGGCATACAGTACTTACAGCGCATATTGCACCGGTCTGTGACGGATATCCTCATATAGCTGATTTCTCTGCCGAAACTGTCCTTCATGGCTTCCACTGCGCCAGCTTTCTCTTAAGTATTTATGAGCAGACCTGTAAAAGCCTGATCTCGATATTTTCTTATATTATCTCATTTTCCAATAAGATTCGCAAACAGTTTTTAGCATCATTAAGAAGCCCGCGGGTATACCGCGGGTAATTATTTAGAGTGTTTGCTTAGACGCTTCATGAAATTGCTTTTTTGAAATGGTTTTTAATATCCCGAAAACTTAATACGATGTAAACACACAAATATGAAACCATTCCCAAAGCACCTATAAGATACCATCTTAGTTCAATAAAAAACCCAAACACGCAGAACATAAACTGCCATACCAATAAGATGGTTTCATCTTTCAGAACAAGCTGCTCCGCTTTGTAGCTTATATGTAAAAGGAATTTTGACGCTTACATTTTTTCTTTTGATGAATAATTTAAAAAAGCCGACGCTCATCTATGCAAGAGCGCCGGCTTTTGCCTGCTGGCAGATAGTTTAACTTATGGGAATAAATGATTCTTTTTCTGTATCCCACTTTAGGGAAGTGATAATTTCGTTATAGTCTACCACTGATTGCAT
>DATMXY010000047.1:0-2715 GCA_035561275.1 Anaerovoracaceae bacterium
AATGATAGCCCGAGCCCCGCATGAATGGGAAGCAGAATACCAGCTTCTTTGCGGAATAGACGATGAAATTGAAGCCGCCGACGCCAGAGAGATAAGGCCCTTTTTTGCAGACGTTCACGTTTCCGGCGGCGTCTGCCTCCAGGGCGCCCAGAATACCGATATCCAGACCGCCGCCCTCGTAGAACCGGAACTGGGACGCCTGATCATAGACGGAATCCGCGTTCATGGATACGCCGAACACCGACGGAAGCTGAACGCCTCCTATGATGCCGGTCTCGGTCGTCATAACGATGCTGCTCATGTCGATTCCGAGGCTGATCGCCTCGCCGCTTACCATCTGCGGGATCCCGAGCCCTACGTTCACGACGGCTTCAGGGAACAGCTCCATCGCTGCCCTTCTTGCGATGACCTTCTGGGCAATCTCTCTTTTCCGGACGCTGTTTTTTGTCTCATTTTCCAGGATCACCCGCAATTCTTCCTCGCTTGCCCGTGCCTCGTTTGAGTAAAACGGGCTGTAAGCAAGGTGCGGAGCCGTCTGCACATGGTCGGGATCGACGACGATCGCGTCTACCAGAAAATACGGAACGGTAACAAGGCGCGGATTAAAGTATTCATTCTTCAGAGCTTTCACATACATGATGACCTTGCCGCCATGATTCTTTGCCGCCATGGCGGAGACAAGGGCATCGTTATCGGAAGGCTCTGCGTCAAACGAGATATTGCCTCTCAGGTCTGCATAGCTACCCTTCAGTACGACCACGTCCGGCCGGATCATTTTATACCAGAGGTATTCCTGGCCGTCGATGACCCTGAGTTCGACCAGGTCTTCCGTTTCCATGCCGACGTTGAGCTTGCAGCCCTCCTGGCGCGGGTCCTGCTGGGTTCGGAGACCAACCTTGGTCAGGTATCCGTCCTTGTCGGCGACATGCTCGCTCATCATGATCGACATCACGCCCTGTGATATATTGTAACCTTCTACCTCATTGCTCCGGATCAGGGGGAACAGGGAATGATGGACGCCCATATGCCCGCCGATAACCCGCTTTAAAAGGCCCTTATGCGTTAAGTGCGCAAAATAATTGTAGCCCGGCTCGTCGCTGCTCGGGGAGCCGTAGGAGATCAGAGAAAGGCCGCGTGGGTGTCCGGTCGCGAGGAATGACGCTCCGATATTTTTAAAGATCTTGGCGGGTGAGCACACAAGAGCCGTTCCGGCAATATGTAAGGCCGCTCCATCGGGTATCAGCCTGACGGCATCGTCTGCGGACATCAGCTTTTTTTTCAATGATTCGGTAATAGCTACGCTCTCTTTTTTCATGCTGTTTCCTCTCCTGTACTGTATTCTCCGGATCCGAATAAGAAAAGATAAGAAAAGAACTGTAATCTTCTAGTTTACCATCATACTAACATCCTAAAAAACTAATGTCAATCAATAATTTATGTCACTAATGCGGTTTTTATTGATTATATCATAATATTGTACAATATTTGCCAAAGCTCTGACGAGGACAATATCCTCGGGATTTTAGATATGAAGATTTTATCTGGCGAGAGCACAAGAGCCGTACCGGTAATCTGCACGGTCTCATTTGCCATTATGTTAGCATTCCGAAAAAGTAATGTCAATCAATGATTATGGATAATGATTCGGATATTTCTCCACATTATCATAACATGGGATAATATCGTTAAGATTCCAGCGAAGACATACGTTTTTTTTAGTTTACAGAAACCAAAGGAATATGGTATCTTATAAAGAAGATGCTAACAAGTATGATCAAGAGAGGATCTGATGAAATGCAGCAGGAAATCAAGATGTTGTATACGGGCCTGGCAAAGATGGACGCGGGGTATACGTTCAAGACCCATTCGCATCCTTACTATCAGCTGGACCATATCGTCCAGGGCAGTTACACATTCACGGTCGATGGCTGCACATTCACGGCGGGTATTGGGGATACGATCATGATCCCGGCGCACTACGACCATTCGTTCACCCAAACAGGCGATGAAACGGGCTACTACTTCGAAGTGAAGTTCTCGTCGTTTTCGAAGGGCGTGATGGAAATGTGTTCCGATATCGGCTTCTTCGTGCCGAATGACGATTTTTCAGGGAATCTTCTGAAAGAAATTTTTGATGAGAATAACAATTCAACACCGGAATCCGAGGAGATCATGATTGCATATCTTTACGCGATTCTCTTTAAACTGACTCAAAAGAAAAGACGTGAGAAAAATACGCCGTCGAAATATATAGAGGTATCGGCATATTCTGCACCGGTGAGAGATGTCATCCGATTTCTGGAGGACAATTACAAGAAAACGCTGTCGCTGGATGACATCGTCGCCCAGACGTCATTGCAGAAAAATTATATCTGCAGTCTCTTCAAGAAAGAAACCACGGTCACTATTTTCGAATGCCTTATGATTATTCGGGTTCGAAAGGCGGTGGAACTTCTCACTTATCACCTCATGCCGTTAGAGCAGATCAGCAAAGAGGCGGGTTTTTTGAGTGCTTCACATTTTAATAGAGTATTTACCAAACACGTAATGACTACACCCGGCCAGTACCGGAAAAATCTAAAGGTTCAGAATTTCTATTGGAGCGACGCAACCACAGGAAAGAAAGTTAATCCCATCGCTGCAGCCACGCTTGAAGGAAAGAAAATAGATTTTCCGCAAATAACGCTGGACGCGAATGATCTCGGTGATTGACAC
>DATMXY010000048.1:0-3251 GCA_035561275.1 Anaerovoracaceae bacterium
TTTACGTAAACCAATAACACGAAAAACCCGTTTTATTATTCAAATATCCGTCCATTACTTGAAATTTTGAACAAGCGCTAATGAAATTTGTTCATTGATCTCTTCTTCCTGTTCTTCCGCATACTTTTTCAGGAAGGACATCCGGTGCAATAAACACGGGCCGTAACATTGGATCCCTTCATAATGGGCTTTCGTTGCATAGCCTTTGTTCTGGTCAAAAGCATATTGGGGAAATCTGTCGTGAAACTCCGTCATCATCCTGTCCCGCGTCACCTTCGCGACGATGGAAGCCGCTGCGATGGAAAGGCTGAGGCTGTCGCCCTTGATGATGCCTCTCTGAGGTATGGCGACGTCTTTCAGCGTCAGAGCGTCGATCAGTATGTATTCGGGCCTGGGTTCCAGCGCTTCCAGCGCCTGCTTCATCGCAAGCTTCGTGGCTTGCAGTATGTTGATCTCATCGATTATGTAATTATCCACGATCCCAACGCCGTACGCGACCGCGTGTCGGATAATCTGATCATAAAGCGTCTCCCTTTGCTTTTCGGAAAGCTTTTTCGAATCGTCGACTCCCAGGACGTCAAAATTTGTAGGCAGGATCACCGCCGCCGCGACGACAGGTCCCGCTAGGGGGCCGCGCCCGACTTCATCCACGCCGGCGATATACCGGACGCCTCCCGCGTACAGTTCTTCTTCGATCCGCTTCATTTCTGCGAGCCGCAGCAGCGCTTTCTGCAATCTCTCTTCCTTATTCATAATATTTCTCCAGTGTGATTTTCCCGATAGCGCCGGCACGGAATTCATCCAGCACTGTCCGTGCGGTCCTTTCATAATCGATGCGCTTTCCCGACAGAATAAAGCCCCGCTTCTCCGCAATCAGCTCCATGGTTTCCAGCGGCGTATCGCCCAGAGCTTCCAGCTTGTACCGTTCTTTCAAAAGCTCCGGATAATCCGCTTGCAGCACTTTGATCAGTTCCAGAGCAAGGGAGGCTGCATCCAGGATCTCGTCCTTTATCGATCCGCAGAAGGCCAGATTAAGCCCTGCTTTCGGATCCTCAAACTTCGGCCAGAGGATCCCGGGAGTATCCAGAAGCTGCATGTCGTTTTCCAGATTGAGCCACTGTTTTCCCCTCGTCACGCCGGGTTTGTCGCCCGTCTTTGCGCTCCTTTTCCCGGTCAATCGGTTGATCAGCGAGGATTTCCCCACGTTAGGGACGCCGACGACCATCATTCTCAGCGGCTTTTTCCTGATCTTCCCCGCGTTCTTTTCCTCCTGGATGGAAGCGAACAGCTTGAGCAGCTGTGGAACGCCATACCCTGACACGCAGTTCATTGGAAGCACATCAAAGCCCTGATTCCTGAAATATTCCGCCCAGGCTTCGTTAGCGCGGCTGTCGGAGAGATCGCTTTTATTCAGGATCATGATCCTTCTCTTATTTTTCACCAGCTCGTCGATAATTGGATTCCGGCTGGATACGGGGATGCGCGCGTCAACCACCTCAATGACGAGGTCCACCATCCTGAGATTTTCCTGTATGAGTTCCCTGGTTTTTTTCATATGTCCGGGATACCAATTAATATGCTCCATTGCTGTTCACCTTCACTGCCGTACGTATAACAAAAGGGAACCCTGCCGGCTCCCTTTCTCTCGTTTATCTATTTTCTTTGCTCTTGATCTTCGCTGCCTTACCGGTTCTTTCACGCATATAATTGAGCTTCGCCCTTCTTATATCGCCCGATCTTACTACTTCAATCTTGTCGATTCTGGGAGAATGAAGCGGGAATGTCTTTTCAACTCCGACGCCGGAAGCGATCCTTCTGACTGTGAAGGTCTCGCCGAGTCCGCCATTCTGCCTTTTCAGGACAAAGCCTTCAAAAATCTGAATTCTTTCCCTTGTGCCTTCCTTGATCTTGATGTGTACTTTTACCGTATCGCCAACATTGAACTTCGGGATATCGTCTCTCACATATTCCTGTGCAATGACTTTCATTAAATCCATTGTTACTGTTCCTCCTTCCCTCATAGACGTTCTTGGTATCCAAACGCGCACGCATCGTGCGCTATATCCAGAGGACCGCCCGTAATCGCAGTCGAAATCTACAAATCAACGTTCCGTAAACCGGAACTCCTCCGCAAGCGAAGCTTGCTACGCTGTCCGTTTTGCCATTGCAGCTGAAGCTGCGGCAAAAAGGCAAAGATTTGTGATTTCGTTGCATAAGTCCGCGATCAATTTGTTTCACAAATTGGGCGGGCTAGTAAGTCGAATAATATAATAGCACAGCTAGCTTTATAAATCAACAATAAATTTTATATGCACTACTATGCCCGCGGATGAGATCTGTCATACACTTCCTTGATCCTGTTCTTTGAGACCGACAGATAGATCTGGGTCGCGCTGATGTCCTCATGCCCCATCAGCTCCTGCAGCGATTTCAGGTCCGCCCCGTTTTGGATCATATGTACCGCAAAGGAATTTCTAAGCGTCTGCGGAGTCAGCTTGTGTTCGATTCCGGCCAGCTTTGCATATTCCTTCAGCAGCTTCCACAGTCCCTGCCTGGTCAGGCGGCTTCCCGAATAGTTGACAAGCAGGGATTTTTCGCCTTTGGCTGCGTCTTTTAAAAATTTCGGCCTGGCCTCATAGATATATTCTTCCACGGCAGCCCGGGAGGGCCTGCCCATAGGAATGATCCTTGCTTTTCCGTGTTCACCGTTACAGGTGACAAAGCCCATTCTCAGGTTTACGTCCTCAAGGTCCATCTCCACAATCTCGCTGACGCGGATCCCTGTCGCATAAAGAAGCTCAAGGATCGCCCGGTCCCTTATTCCTTTCAGCGACCGGTCCGGCAGGCTCAACAGATTCTCTATTTCGGTGACGGAAAGATATTCAATACCCTTTCTTTCGATCTTCGGCGATTTGATATTAACGGTAGGATTGCTGGTTATGATCCTCTGCGCCGTCAGATAATTGTAAAACGCCCTCAGCGAGGCAACTTTGCGGTTTACCGTAGCCGCCGACTTCCCGTCGTTTTTCAGCTTCAGAAGCCAGGCGACGACTTCCGTGTTGCTGGCCTCGTTCAAGGATAGATTCTGTTTTCCCCGAATCAGGTCCGAAAATTCCAGAACATCTCTTTTATATGCCTCCAAAGAGTTCTGCGCCATTTTTTTCTCCAAAGAGAGATAATTGATAAAGTCATTCAAAATACCGTCCATAAAGCCCCCCAGCCATATGTTTTTCGCCGCGTCAAAAGCTGTA
>DATMXY010000049.1:0-2465 GCA_035561275.1 Anaerovoracaceae bacterium
GTTTAATGGACAAGAAATGTAAAATGCCTCCCTGTCGCTGTCGGTTAAATGTTTTCAATAATCGTTTCAATCACAGCCGGCGTCGTTTCGTCTATATCCGGCAAGTATACCCGTTCCGCGGCGGTATGAAAATCTTTACCCCATGGCCCTGCAACGATTGACGGCACAGTTACTTTCCCGATTTCCTCAAACGGAATGCCATATAATGTTTTGGGGGTGACCATATTTTTCATGGCCTTGATATCCGATTCGATCTCCGTGCAGGAAGTGTAGCTGTTATCAGTCATTCCCATACAATATGGCTCCACCCCGATGCCTAAACCAAATCGCTCTTTCAGCATGCTTCTGACGATTTCAATCATGCCCTCACGGTCAAAATCGGACATATAATGATTGTTTACCGCCGGGACATACGGCGGCAGTAAGCCTATTACGATAACCGGATTTGAAATTTTTGACCATTCTATTGCTTTTTCAATGATTTCAAAGCCTGCTCCGGTTTGAATCAGCTGACTGCCGCTTTTGACCGCCTCTGTCTTTTCTTTGATCAGTTCCGCTTTTTTCTGCTCATATTCCGGATCTGTTTTTCTGCAAACCTCTTCCAGCTCCGCATAAGTCATCACATCTATTTTTAAATTCGGATTTTTCTCCTGCGACTTGTTAAAAAATTCGTATGTCTTGTTATAAGTCTCAAGAGTTTCGTTTGCCGCTTCCCTGCATATCGCTTTCAATTTCTCGTACATTTCAGGCAGGGATCTGTTTTTGGTCAGCGGAATGTGCGCATAGATCTCCGTGTAATTCGGCACGGAAACGTTATACTCGTTCTTGGAATCCTTCATGTACAATACGACCGGAGGAGGTGTAACTACCCCGAACTCTTCACTGCAGAATTCCGGATTCAATTCGATCCGCCTTACGATATTGGCGCCGATCAGCGCGCTGTTCAAACCGTCCAGAATATAACCCGCATGCGCGAGTTTTCCTTTCACGACAATTCCGGGCAGCATTTTTCCAATCGAACCGTCCATATAAATATATTCGGTTGGATTCTTTCTCGCAGCCGGCTCCGGATTCAAGAGCAGCTTGTAATTCAGGCCGTATTTGTCCTTCAAAAGGTTTAATAACTGTATGGATTGCATGATGCCTTCAGCCTGATGCTCTTCATCGTGAATTCCCATAAATAAGATGTTTACTTCCGGGCATAAACATTCTTCCGCGTATTTGAACAACTCGTATAAAATGCAGGCGACCCCTCCTTTCATATCCGCAATGCCGCGGCCAAATTCCCAGTTTTCATCCTGCAGATCTTTTAAAATATCGCCGGAATAATCCCTTTTGAGCATTTCCTGTTTCAGGAGCTGCGGAGACAGCGCATATGGCTTTAACGTCCCGTAGGATTCTATTTCCACGCAATCGAAATGCCCTGCCAAAATGATCGTTCGGTCCGTCGTGCCCTTTCTGAGCCCCCAGGGGATAAGCCTTCCGATCACATCCTTACCATCGTGAAGACCGCATAATTCCGGGTGTTCCTTCCAATAATCCTGCTCGCTGATCAAACCGTAAATATGCTTGCCGATTGCAACTTCCTGCTCCGTAAACGTGTCGCTCTGGATAGAAACCAAATCGTACAGAAGCTCTCTCGCGGTCCATTTCTTCGACATTATGTAAAACCCTCCATTCAAGAATTGTTTCTGACCTTTTCTTTCAGGCCATCATCAGCATGAATCCAGATAATAAGCGCCTTTCAGCAGCATACAACTGCCTCCTCCCGTCATGGATTTACGGTGTTTTTTAAAAGAATACCGCATAAAAACTTATTGCCCCATGTTCGTCTAAGTTCGTCTAAGTTCGTCCGCGTTCGTCCGCGGCCTAACGGCGCACATATCCTACCAGCCTGTTCGCAAGCTCCACCGCCGAACCCGCGTCATAAGAATAATGAGCGCCGATACGCTTCGCGTATTCATCCGATACGGGCGCGCCGCCGATCATAACTTCAATCTCTTTGTCCAATCCTTCTTCTTTCAGTATTTCGACGACTTCCTGCATGGCGGGCATCGTCGTTGTCAGCAATGCCGACATACCGATAATATCCGGCTTCTCTTTCTTTGCGGCTTCGAGAAATCTGGACGAGGGCACATCCATCCCCAAGTCGATTACTTCATAGCCCGAGCCCTCAAGCATCATTCCGACGATTCTTTTTCCGATATCGTGAAGGTCGCCCGCTACCGTTCCAAGGACAACCTTTCCCCTCTTCTCCACATTATCTTTTACCAGAAGGGCTCTTAACAGCTCATTCCCGGCGTGCATGGCTTCGGCCGAGGCTAAAACCTCCGGAATAAACATATCCCCTCCGCTGAACCTGACTGCAATCTCATCCATGCCCGGCATCAGCCCTTCATCCAGGATTTTCTTCGCATCCTCTCCCTGTGCAATGAGCTTCTTCACCAGACTGACAACTAACTCTC
>DATMXY010000050.1:0-2037 GCA_035561275.1 Anaerovoracaceae bacterium
GCATTTGATTACCAACTGCCAGCGGTACAGGCCCTTGACCTTGTTCATCGGCGCGGCCCGGGGCCCGAAAACATATCGCTCCTCGTCCTTTCCGGCTCGGCGGATAAAATCCTCCGCGACCTGCCCGCACATGCCGCAGGCTTCCTGCTCATCTTCGGAGGACAGAACGATCCGGATCAGGTCGCTGTATGGCGGATAGCCGATCTGCTTTCTGATGGCCAGTTCCGCCCGGTAGAATGACTCGTAGTCGTGCTCCGAGGCGGCGATGATGGAGTAATGCTCCGGGTTGTAGGACTGGATCAGCACCTTGCCCGGCATATCGCCCCTGCCCGCCCTTCCGGCAGCCTGGGTGACTAACTGGAAGGTCCGCTCGGCGGAGCGGAAATCGGGAATATTCAGGGAAATATCCGCCGCAACGATGCCCACCAGACCAACGTTGGAAAAGTCCAGGCCCTTTGCCACCAGCTGCGTGCCGATCAGGATATCAGTTTTACCCTTTCGGAAGGAGTTTAATATCCTGTCGATGCTGCCTTTCTTTGAAACCGTATCCAAATCAAGCCGATCTACAGTATATTCGGGGAAGATTTCTTTTGCCGCTTCCTCCACTTTTTCCGTACCGGTTCCGAAATGTCTGATGTACTTGCTGCCGCATACCGGGCAGAGGTCGGGGACTTTCTCGCCGCGGCCGCAAAAATGGCAGATCGCTTCATTTATTGATTTATGGTATGTAAGGGAAATGCCGCACTCTTTGCATCTCATTACGTAGCCGCAGGACCTGCAGGAAACGAAGGTAGAGTAGCCCCGCCTGTTTAAAAACAGGATCACCTGCCGCTTTTCCTCAAGGTTCCTTTTCATTTCCCGATATAGGGGAATGCTGAAGATCGATTTATTCCCGTTCCTGAGTTCCTCTCTCATGTCGACGATCCTGACGTCGGGAAGCGGGGTTTTATTGAACCGCTCTTTGAGGGTGATCTTACTGTATTCTCCCGTTTCCGCCTTGTAAGAGGAAACCAGGGACGGCGTCGCGCTGCCCAGCAGTACGGTCGCCTTGTGTTTTCTCGCCCTTTTTATCGCAACTTCGATCGCGTCGTACATCGGGGACATATCCGATTTGTACGTGGATTCATGCTCTTCGTCCAGTACGATGGCGCCGATGTCGGAAAGCGGCGCGAACACCGCCGAACGGGCGCCGATGACGATTTTCACCCCGCCCTTCCTGATCCGCATCCATTCGTCATACCGCTCTCCCTGGGAAAGCTTGCTGTGGAGCAC
Organism: Anaerovoracaceae bacterium; assembly: GCA_035561275.1. Taxonomy (GTDB): domain Bacteria; phylum Bacillota; class Clostridia; order Peptostreptococcales; family Anaerovoracaceae; genus Anoxybacterium. The sequence continues at coordinate 1,273 of DATMXY010000050.1, forward strand.
GGCGATCTGTTCCGCGCCGAACCGGCCCATGAAGCGTTCAATGGTCTGGGGCGTCAAAGAGATTTCCGGGACCAGCATGATGGCGGTCCTTCCCTGTAAGACGCACTCGCTTATGATCTGCATATAGATTTCTGTCTTGCCGCTGCTGGTCACGCCATGGATGAGAAAGACTTTATGTACCCGTTCTTTTATGGACGGCAGGATCATGCCAACGGCATTCCGCTGCTCGCCTGTCATCTGCTTTGCCTCGTACGTTTCAAACTCGGCATCCTGATACGGCGTTCTGATCTTACCGCTTTTTGACGGCGTCCCCGCTGGAGTAAAGCATTTGACTGCGTCGATATACCTGCAGAGGTATTGCCGCTTCATCCAGACGCATGTAGCCACGGCTTCCCCGCTCAGGGATATGTCCGGGTCGATTCCGGCGATCGCTTTTATGCCCCGCAATCCCTTGATCTCCTCAGGAGGCTGGTCTGCCGCCCGGAATACATAAGCGTCCCTGAGACGGTCTCCCTTTGCAAAGGGCACGGACACCTTATCTCCCACCTTGACGCTATCGTCTTCGCACAGATAGGTAAACAGGTTATCCGTATGGGAAGTGTTATTGTCTATTACCACATCAATATATTTCATACTGTTCCTTTTAACATTCTGTCCGGTTCTTTGCCTTTTTGCCGCGGCTTCACGGAAGAATTCCGATCCGGCTAAAGCCGGGGAATTCCCGTATGGCGCCTACCAAACATTTGCTCTGCAAATGTGGTTAGG
>DATMXY010000051.1:0-5541 GCA_035561275.1 Anaerovoracaceae bacterium
CAATGATTCCTTGCGAAAAAAACACTAATATAGTTTCATTAAGCAATTTTAAACTGAAGCTATAATGTGCGGAATATCAAAATCGCCGGAGGAAGTAAAAATGAGCAAAACACTGGAGTTTGAACTACAGAAAGCGGTCGATCGTTTGATCAATGAAATGCTGAAGGTGAAAGCGGGAGAAACGGTTGTGATCACAGCGGACACAAGCTCGGACGAACAGGTTGTAAATGCCACGGCGGCAAGCGCCCATGCAGCAGGGGCAAAGCCGGTCGTCATATGGACGATTACGCCGGGCGGAGTTGGAAAAGCGGCAGATAAAGACCTGCCGGTCAACACGCTGAGCGCCGCATTATCGGAAACGGATGTCTGGATCGAATACAACAAACAGTGGCTCCTGTACTCCACGCCCTTTGAAACAGCTTACCAGAAAAACAAAAAATTGAGATATGTATGTCTGGTGGAAATGAATCCGGACCTGCTCATAAGAAATATAGGCAATGTCGATATCAAAGGCCTGGCTGCTTTTATGAAAAAGCTGTCGGACATGCATAAAAACGTTAAAAAAATGAAAGTCACAGCAGCAGCCGGAACACAGCTTGAGTTTGAATGCGATCCAAGGCATGTGATCGGCTGCGACGCCGGCGACGCCTCTTATCCCGGAATATTCATGATGCCGGGCCAGTTGAATATCGTACCGAAATTTGGTTCGGTCAACGGCACCCTGGTTTTTGACGGTTGTCTGACCCCTCCTTGCGGCAAGCTGGAAAATCCCATAAGGATGGAAGTAAAAAACAGCGTGATCCAATCGGTAGAAGGCGGACGTCAGGCAAGCGGATTCGAAGCCTGGCTGAAAAGCTTTGATGATCCGAATATGTTCAAGCTTGCCCATATTGCATACGGCTTGAACCCCGGAGCCAGGCTTACCGGGAATATCGTGGAGGATGAAAGAGTCTGGGGGGCTACGGAATGGGGAATCGGGTATGTAAGCGATTATGATGCGCCGCCGGAAGGACAGGATGCAAAATCACATTGCGACGGCATTTGCCTCAACTCTTCTGTCTGGCTGGACGGCGTAAAAATCATGGAAAACGGAAGGTTCGTACTGCCGGAGTTACTGGAATACCAGGAGCAGGCTTTCAATACAAAATAGGTAAGGAGAAAAAGTATGAGAAAGTTGGATTTTCAGGAAGTAAAGGACATTTTAGTAGGATGCACGATATTGGGGACAGGCGGGGGCGGAGACCTGAATGTGGGCATTAAGACCGTGAAAGCGGCCTTCGATGATAAAAAGGAGTTCAGGATGCTGGACTTTGAAGAAATAAATGACGAGGACTACTATGTAAACCCATATTATTGCGGTTCCGTCAACCCTTCAAAGGAAAACGGAAAAGCGTCTGACGAGCCGGCATATGACGATGCGTTATTGGCGGTTAAATCCCTTGAAAAATATTTGAATATTGAGTTCCATGGGGTTGTTTCCATTGAATATGGCGGCGGCAATACGGCAAGCGCCATGGCAACCGCGGCAAAGCTGGGCAAATACATAGTCGATTGCGACGCGGCCGGGAGAGCGGTGCCGGAGCTGCAGTTCTCGACCTATAATATCACCGGCCAGCCCATCTATCCGTTTTGTCTGGCCACACAATACGGCGATGTCGCCGTTTTCCCGACGGTACTGAATGATGAAAGAGCAGAAGCGCTGTCCCGGAATATGGCGGTTGTGACTGAAAACAAGGTTGCGCTGGCGGATCACCCGATCAAGGGCAGCAAACTGAAAACTTCCGTTGTGCCGTCAGCCTTGAGCTATGCCGGAACGGTCGGTAAAGCACAGCGGGAGGCGGTGGAAAAAGGCGAGGATCCCATTCAGAAAATTGTAGAAGCGGCAGACGGTTATGTGCTTTTCAGAGGAAAAGTAACAAGAGAGAGCAATTGGGAAATCAAAGACGGTTTTACAACCGGAATAACGGTAATAGACGGTATTGATCAATACGCTTCCGATAATTTTAAAATATGGTACAGAAATGAGAATATGGTTTCCTGGAAAAACGATGAAGTTTTCGTAACCTGTCCGGATCTGATCTGCATCGTTGACAATAAAACAGGATACCCGGTGACAAACCCCAACTGCAAGGAGCATGACGAGGTTGCGGTATTAGGGTTTAAGGCGCATGCGCTGTGGAGAAGCGAAAAGGGGGTTAAACTGCTTAATCCCGAATTTTTCGGTTTCAAAAATGTAAAATATGTGCCTCTTGAAACGGTCGTAAAGAGGTAGAGGTAAAGGAACGAGGATAGAGTAAATGAGGATCAAAATTATCGAGCCCGTTATTTTGGATGAAAAAGAGATCTTGCAGGAGGAACGATACCTGAAGAGCCGCGTAAATCCCGGCGTTGAAATAGAATTTGCCACGATCACCGATGGTTTTGAATCCATTGAATCAGAAATCCATACCATTTTTAACGCTCCCGAAATTATTTTAAAAGCAAAAAAAGCAGAGGAGGAGGCCTTCGACGGTGTTTTTATCAACTGCTTCGCGGATCCGGGAGTTTATGCGGTCAGGGAAACAATAAAAATACCTGTCCTCGGCGGATTTCTCCCTTCTTTGCTGACTGCGGCGTCTTTATCCGAAAAGGTCTGCATCATCGCCACCGACACAAATGGAGTCAACCTTGTAAGAAGAAATTTACGCTCCTATGGATTACGGGACAGGGTGGGCGTAATAAAAAATGTCGGGCTGGGCGTTTTGGAGCTGAACAATAAAGAAATATTGCTGGAGAGACTGATTTCCAATTGTATTGAGGTGATTGAAAACGACGGTATCAATGTTTTCATATTCGGCTGCACGGGCATGAGCTATATTGCGGAAGAGCTCAGGTCCAGTCTCAGGGATCGGGGCTGTTCCGCAACCATTGTGGAGCCTCTGGAAACAGGAGTCAGATATCTGGAGTATCTGATCGGGCTCGGTCATACGAATTCGTTGAGCTATAAAATCAGCCTGGATGCCCTGAAGTGGGGCTGAGGATCGGAGGGACGGCGGATTGAAGATTAAAATCATTGATCCTATTGTCAGAAGCGATAAAAACAGCATGCTGCCGGACAAAGAATCGAGTAGAAGCTATTTAAAAAAGTTCCTGAGGGCGGATACGGAGATAGACTTTGTTTCTATCGAGCATGGTTTTGAATCCGTGGAATCCGTACTCCATGTGGCCTTCAACGCTCCGGAAGTAGTATTGAAAGCAAAACAGGTCCGGGAAGAAGGCTATGACGGGGTATTTGTCAACTGCTTTGACGACCCCGGCGTATATGGGTGCCGGGAAATCATTGATATACCGGTATTCGGAGGTTATGTGCCGTCTGTCATTACGGCGGCTTCTCTGGGCGGAAGCGTCGGAATCATCACAACGGACAGCAACGGCCTGTATACGGAGGCGAAAAAGGCAAAGGACAACGGCTTTGAAGATATCATCAGGACAATCAGGAGCGTTGATCTTCCGGTCCTGGAGCTGGGGAGAAGGGATACGCTTCTGGACAGGCTGACGGAGATCTGCGAGGATTCCGTCTCAAAGGAGTCGATCCGGATTTTTGTGCTTGGCTGCACGGGAATGAGCTATATTGCGGAAGAATTGAGAGAAAGGCTGAAAGCGAAGGGGTGCTCCGCCGCCGTGATTGAGCCGCTGGCAACCGGGACCAGATATCTGGAATACATCATCGGATCAGGATTTACGAACTCGATGAATTACAGGATCGGTCTCGACAGCCTCAAATGGAATTATTAATTTGAGAGAAAAATATTGGAAATTAAAAGAATAGAAGGAGGAAAAACAGTTGAAAAGTAAGTTGAGTTTATTTTTGGCATTTATTCTTATCGCAGGGATACTGACAGGATGCGGAGGAGGAGGCGCGGAACAAGGTACAGGCGGGGCGCCGGAGGGGCAGCAGGTAATGGATACCTGCTATTATGCGTATAACTCCACGCCTGTGATCAACCTGGATCCTTCGGTAGCGTTCTCCAATGAAGTAATCGTTCTGAACAATGTTTATGAAACCTTGCTCAAATACGATCCGTTCACAAAGGAGTTTGAAAACGTGCTGGCGGAGAGCTACACCGTTTCCGACGACATGCTGACCTGGACCTTTAAACTGAGACAGGGAGTAAAATTCCATGACGGCACGGACTTTAACGCGGAAGCGGTCAAATATTCGGTGGACAGGACCAAGGAAATCGCAAAGGGCGCTTCTTTTATATGGGATGTGGTGGACAGCGTCAATGTCGTTGACGCTTATACGGCAGAGTTCAAACTGAATAATCCCGCGCCGCTGAATCTGGTTGTCGCCAGCCCGTACGGAGCGTTTATCATGTCGCCTGCCACCAAGGATCAGGCCACCGATTGGTTTGAAGCAGGCAATGAGGCGGGTACCGGCCCCTATACGCTGGAAAGCTATACTATGGGAGATGAAGTTGTCCTGAGCAAATTCGACGGCTATTGGAAGGGCTGGGAAGGAAAACATTTTGACAAAGCGATCATCAAAGGTATTCCGGAGACCTCATCCAGAAGACAGTTGATAGAAAAGGGAGAAGCGGATATTACGATAGGGCTGCCGCCGGAGGATATGAAAGCGCTTGAAACGCAAGGCGGCGTGGATCTGCGCTACGAGACTTCCTTTATCAATATGATGGCGTTATTGAATACCCAGAAGCCGCCCCTTGATAACCCCAAAGTAAGAGAAGCCCTGGCATACGCCTTCCCTTATAAGGATGCGGTTGATTACGCAATAGGAGGCTTTGCGACGCAGGCAAAAGGTGCGATCCCGGAAGGGCTCTGGGGACATGGCGATGATCTGCTCCAGTATCAGGAGGATCTGGACAAGGCAAAAGCGCTGCTGGACGAGGCCGGCATAAAAGAAGGAGAGCTGAAGCTTCTGCTGACTTATATGAGCGGAGACGAAGGGGAAAAGAAATGCGCCGAACTGTTCAAGGCCGAATTGTCCAAGATAGGCGTAGAGCTTGAGATCAGGGCGATGCCGTGGGAAAGCCAGTGGAGTATGTCGAAAAGCACCAATGTCGAGGACAGGCAGGATATCTTCATGTTTTACTGGTGGCCGGACGTTTCAACTCCGTATTCCTGGCTGAAGAGCCTGTTCTATACGGAAGACGAGATTTCATTTAATCTGGGCTACTACAGCAATAAAGACGTAGATAAGCTGATCGACGACGGTTATAAAGCAAGCGGTTCCGATCTCGAAGCGGCTGAAAATTTATTCATACAGGCGCAGGAAAAGATTCTGGCGGAAAATCCCGCGATATTCGTATATGACAAGCAGGATCTGTGGGCTCTCAACCCGAGCGTAAAAGGCTTTACGCCGAATCCGTCCTATCCGCTGGTGGTCTTCTTCTATGATATGTACAGGGAATAAGAGTTTCAGACAAGGCAAAGGTTGAAAAGCGGATTCCTCCCTCCTCCGCAGAGGATGGGGGGAATCCGCAAATTGATATTTCGCTGCTTCAGGCGTGTTGTACCTTGTCAACCGGCGCTATCAATGGG
>DATMXY010000052.1:0-4369 GCA_035561275.1 Anaerovoracaceae bacterium
CTTTTATGGAATAGATAAGACAATCATGAAAATAGTTGAATATTTTCACTCTGCCGCCATGAAGGGAGAGGAGGCGAAACAGGTGTTATATCTTGTGGGCCCCGTTGGTTCGGGCAAATCCTCGATCATGGAAGCCCTGAAGAAAGCCCTGGAAGACTGTGAGCCCATTTATGCGCTCAAGGGCTGCCCCATGAGGGAAGAGCCTCTTCACCTTGTTCCCAAGCATATGAGGAAGCATTTCGAGGAAATTCTGGGGGCGGAGATAGAAGGCGATCTTTGCCCGGTATGCCGGTACCGGCTGAAAGAGGAGTATAACGCCGAATTTGAAAAGTTCCCGGTGATCACCGCCGATTTTTCGATCAGGTCCAAAAAAGGAGTGGGCGTCGTTCCTCCTGTGGATCCCAATAACCAGGATACATCCGTCCTGGTCGGATCCGTGGATATTTCCAAAATGGACCTGTACCCGGAGGACGATCCGCGGGTATTCTCCCTGAACGGCGCTTTCAATGTGGGAAACAGAGGAGCCGTGGAGTTTATCGAAGTCTTCAAGAATGAAGTGGAATACCTTCATACGATCATTACGGCGACCCAGGAAAAATCCATTCCCTCCCCCGGCAAGGGCTCGATGATCTACTTTGACGGGGTCATCCTGGCACATTCCAATGAAGCGGAGTGGAACAAGTTCAAATCCGACCATACCAATGAGGCGATCCTCGACCGTATCGTGAAAGTGGATGTCCCTTACTGCCTGGAATTGAACGAGGAAATCAAGATCTACGAGAAGATCCTGAAAAAGAGCAATTTCAGGTCCCATATCGCGCCCCACAGCATTAAGCTCGGAGCCATGTTTGCGATCCTCACAAGACTTTCTCCTTCTAATAAGGTCGATCTTCTGACCAAATTGAAGATTTATAACGGCGAAGAAATCGTGGAAAAAGGAATGACCAAGAAGGTCGACGTCATGGAGTTAAGGGAAGAAGCAGGCAACCGGGAAGGCTTGTCCGGCATCTCGACGCGTTTTGTCATCAAGGCCATCGATACCGCGCTGACCAATTCCGAGCATAACTGCGTCAACCCGTTAAGCGTTCTGGAAAGCCTGATCCGGGCCGTCAAAGATCTGGATATTTCCGACGAGCAGAAAAACAGGTACCTGGCATTTTTGCAGGATACGATCCGCAAGGAATACAATAAGATCCTGGAAAAAGAAGTGACCGCGGCCTTCATCCACAGTTACCGGGAACAGGCCGAAACCCTGTTCAACAATTATCTCGACCATGCGGAAGCCTTTGTCAATAAAACGAAAATCAAGGATACCTCCACAGGGGAGCAGCTGGATCCGGATATCAAATTCCTGCGTTCCATTGAAGAGCATATCGGTATCTCGGAAAATTCGGCGGCCGGGTTCCGGACGGATGTGACATCCTATATGTTTTACCTGATCCGAAAGGGAACGCCCATCAATTACAATTCCTATGAACCGCTGAAGGAAGCCATCGAAAAGAAGCTGACCGTTTCGGTGAAGGAATTGTCCCGGGTCATCACTCAATCCCAGGTAAGGGATAACGAGCAGAATGAGAAGTATAACGCGATGGTGCTGAGGATGAAAGAAAACGGATACTGCGACCATTGCTGCAATGTGATTCTGAAATACGCCGCCAATAACGTCTGGAAGGAATAGTAGTTTGGAAGAAATGATAGTTTGGAAGGAATGATCGTATGGCCATATTCAGGGACCTGAACCCCATCGGCCACGACCGGTCGGTGGAGGACAGAAGAAGGCACCGCCAGTTGGTCGAGAAATCTATCAAGAAGAACCTTGCCGACATTATTTCGGAAGAAAGCATTATCGGCCAGAGCAAAAATAAAAAGATCAAGATTCCCATCAAGGGCATCAAAGAATATGAATTTATCTATGGAAGAAACAGCGGGGGGGTCGGCAGCGGAGACGGAACCGAAAAAAGGGGAGATAAGATCGGCAGCGGGAAAAACAGCGGAGGAGACGGCGGCCCGGGGTCAGGGAACCAGGGGGCCGGGGATCAGGAAGGAGAAGATATTTACGAAACGGAAGTCACCATCGAAGACGTCATCAACTATCTGTTTGAAGATCTGAACCTTCCCGACCTGGACAAAAACAAGTCCGCCGACATCATATCGGAAAGCAGGAAACGGTTGGGATATCAAAGAAAGGGAATTCAGCCCAGGCTTGCCAAAAAGCGTTCCATGATGGAAAAGATCAAACGGGAGCAGGGCAGGAAAAAGGCCTTGCGGGAAGAAGATCTGGCAGAAGACGGGGCGGAAAGGTTTCCTTTTATTGAAGACGATCTGAGATACCAGAGGATGAAAGAAACGATCAAAAGAAAGTCAAACGCCGTAGTCCTGTGCATTATGGACGTTTCGGGATCGATGGACCAGACGCGGAAATATCTGGCCAGGTCGTTTTTTTTCCTGCTCTATCAGTTTATCAAAATGAAATATGACGGCGTTGAAGTGGTTTTTATCGCCCACACCACGGCGGCCAAGGAGGTCGGCGAGGCGGAGTTCTTCCATAAGGGGGAATCGGGCGGAACCTATATCTCGAGCGGTTATGAAAAAGCGCTGGAAATCATCGAACAGAGATATCACGCAGACCAGTGGAATATCTATGCCTTTCACGTAAGCGACGGGGAAAACTGGGACGCTGATAATGACAAGGCGGTGAAATATGCGCAGGAGCTATGTCTGGTGTGCAATCTGTTCGCTTTTGCGGAGGTACTGCCCTCCAGCTATTACCGGGGTTCCATTATCAACTACTTCAGCACGAATATCAAAGCGGAAAATTATATGACGGCGTCCATCAATAACAAGGAAGATTTATGGCCGGCGCTGAAGAAAATCCTTAGAAAAGAATTGGAGGCGGGATGATCCATTGAATTATACTTTGACGGAGATACAGGAATGGAGCGAGAAGATCGAAGAGATCGCAAAGCGTAAGGGCCTGGATTATTATCCTCAGGAATTTGAACTGGTGAATTACGAGGATATGCTTTCTTACGAGGCTTATATCGGCATGCCCTCAAGATATCCTCATTGGAGTTTCGGCAAATCCTATGAAAAACTGAAAACCTTATACCGTTATAATCTGACCGGCCTGCCTTATGAAATGGTCATCAACTCCGATCCCTGCATCGCTTATCTGATGAAGGACAATACCCTGCTGCTTCAGATCCTGACCATCGCCCATGTCTACGGGCACAATGATTTTTTTAAAAATAACAGGCTGTTCAAGGAGGAAACCGGAGCCGGGTATACGCTGGAGAAGTTCAAAACCCATGCGAGGATGATCAAATCCTTTATCGACGATCCCGGCATCGGGTATGAAAAAGTCGAAAGGATCCTGGACGCCGCCCATGCCTTGAAGCTTCAGACACCCAGGGCTTCGGGAGAGAAGCGCCTTGACCGAGAAGAATTGAAGAAGGCTCTCCTGGAGGAATATCAACAGAGGATGTCCCGGCGAAGCATTCTGGAACCTTACCGGGAGGAAATCCCCCCGGATCTCGGCAAGATCCCCTTGCAGCCGGATGAGGACCTGCTGGGATTCATGATCCGATACGGAAAACTGGAGGAATGGGAAAACTGCATCCTGGAAATCGTCCGGGGTGAAACCAGATATTTTATTCCCCAGATCGAAACCAAGATCATGAATGAAGGCTGGGCCAGTTTCTGGCATTATGAGCTCCTGAAGGAGCTTGATCTGCCCGCAGAGCTGCACCTGGAATTTATCAAACGCCATAACGACGTCATCGCCCCGGCCTTCGGCAGGATCAATCCGTACTATGTGGGCTTTGAACTATTCAGGGATCTGGAGAAGAGATACGGAAAAGAAAAAATATTCGAGGTAAGGGCTTTTGAACGGGATGAATCTTTTCTCAGAAGGTATTTGACGCAGGAGCTCTGTGAAAAACTCCATCTTTTTGAATACGCCCTGAAAGGTAATGATTATTTCGTTGAAAATGTTTCCGACGAAGAAGGCTGGAAGAGTATCCGGGATACCCTTTGCAGGTTTGTCGGCATGGGCGGGGTTCCCCTGATCCGCGTCGCCGATCTGTCCGGGACGGACGGAACGCTGACCCTTGAGCACGTTTATGACGGCCGGGAACTGGAACGGACCTATGCCGAACAGACCCTGAAATATGCCGCAAGGCTCTGGAAGAAAGAAGTGGTCCTCAAGACCAGATTCAATCATGCGGAACAGCAGATTGCGGTGATCGTTTGATTTCTGATCATAAGGAGGCTGCGGTAAAGCTGAATTCCGAAGGAAATGGCAGTTAAATAGCCCGTAATCATTGAAAATCAATGATTACGGGCTATTTTATTGTGCGGAAAACCATAG